>DASYJJ010000165.1:0-12176 GCA_035996605.1 Rhodanobacteraceae bacterium | reverse complement strand
CCTAACTGGTAAAAGACGCCAGGCGGTTCCGCACGATTGCGTCAGGCAGTTCCACCTACGGTCAGGCCGTCTATCCGCAGGGTCGGCTGGCCCACGCCGACCGGCACGCTCTGCCCGTCCTTGCCGCACACGCCGACGCCTTCGTCGAGCTTGAGATCGTTGCCGATCATCGAAACGCCCTTCAGCACTTCGGGACCGGATCCGACCAGCGTCGCGCCCTTGACCGGTCGTGTCACCTTGCCGTCTTCGATCAGATACGCCTCGCTTGCCGAAAACACGAACTTGCCGTTCGTGATGTCGACCTGGCCGCCACCGAAGTTGACTGCATACAAGCCTTTCTTCACCGACGCGATGATTTCGCCGGGATCGCGCTCGCCGGGCAGCATGTAGGTGTTCGTCATGCGCGGCATCGGCAGGTGCGCGAACGATTCGCGCCGGCCATTGCCGGTCGGCGCCATGCCCATCAGGCGCGCGTTGAGTTTGTCCTGCATGTAGCCTTTCATGACGCCGTTCTCGACCAGAACGGTGCAATTCGTCGGCGTGCCTTCATCGTCGATCGACAGCGATCCGCGACGGCCGGCGAGCGTGCCGTCATCGACGACAGTGACGCCGGCTGCGGCGACTTTCTCGCCGAGCATGCCCGCGAATGCGGAGGTGCCCTTGCGATTGAAATCGCCTTCGAACCCGTGGCCGATCGCTTCGTGCAGCAGCACGCCTGGCCAGCCGGGTCCGAGCACGACCGTCATGTTGCCGGCGGGCGCATCGACGGATTCGAGATTGACCAGCGCGGTGCGCACGGCCTCGCGTGCGAAACCGTGCGCACGACCGTTCTCGAGTAGCTCGGTAAATCCGAAACGTCCTCCACCGCCGGCACTGCCCGACTCGCGACGCCCGTTCTGCTCGGCAATGACTTGCACGTTGGCGCGCACGAGGGGACGCACATCAGCGGCAAGCGTTCCGTCCGAGCTCGCGAGCAGAATCGTCTCGAGACTCGCAGAGATGCTGACGATGACCTGCTTCACGCGCGGATCGAGCGAACGACACAATGCATCGAGCTCGCGCAGCAGCGCGATCTTGGCTTCGCTCGAAAGCGTCTCGATCGGATCGATCGCCGGATACAGCGCACGACCCGTCGTGACAGCGAGCGGCGTGCCGACGCCTTTCGCACCCGCCTGCGCGATCGCGCGCGCGGAGCCCGCTGCGTCGAGAAGGGCCGGCAGCACGATCTCGTCCGAATAGGCAAAACCGGTCTTCTCGCCGGACAACGCGCGTACTCCGACACCTTGCTCGATCGAATGGTTGCCGTCCTTGACGATGCCATCCTCCAGCACCCAGGACTCGCTGCGCGAATGCTGGAAATAGAGATCGGCAGCGTCGATCGACGGGCCGGTCAGGCGCGCGAAAACGCGCCCAAGATCGTCCGCGGAAATGCCACCTGGCCGCAGCAGCCGCTGCTCGGCCTCCGTAATGAGCTCACTCATGAAAATTGGGGTCTAGCCGGTGATGCCCCGTCAATGGGGCCGGACACGGTAGGCCACAAGGCGGGTCAGCGCAACCCGCTTTCGGGCGGTTTCGAATCCGTCCGCGGCGCGTGCGTATTTTCCTTTGCAATCAAGGTGATCTCGGGTTTCTCCCAGCTCCCGGAGACACGGTAGCGCGAACCCATTGCCTTGCCGATCGGCTTGCCGAGCACACCTTGCAGGACAAGGCCGGCGGCCGCACCAACGGGTCCTGCCGCGATCGCGCCGACGATGGGAAACGTCGCTCCTGTGTGCGGAGAAACCAGCATCTGCTGATCGTAGTCCCTCGCGCGAAGTCCAGTGCGGCCGCTGATCGCAATGTCGGCGGCCGGACTCTTGATCAGAAGGTTCGAGGTATACGCATTGCCCGCGTCGAGGCCGAACGTGCCTTCGATCGAATTGAAGCTCAAGCCCGAACGGAAGAAGTCGCTGAAATCGAGGCTGAGGCGGCGCGGGATTTCGCTCAGCGACAAGAGTCCGAAGATGCGGCCTGCACCAGGCTCGACATCGAGAATGCGGCCTTCGGCAACTTTCAGCGTGATCGCTCCGGTTTCGAGCTTGGACAGTCCGAACGCCGAAGGCGGGCCTGGCCAGATCGCGTCGATGTCCGCCTTGGTTTGACCGCCGTCGATCAGCCCGGGAAAACCGAGCGCATCCATCATGTGTCCGAGACTCTGCGCGGTCAGCGTGATCTGCAGGTGCGATGAGTTGTTCTGCTGTGTGCCGGTCCAGTCGCCCGAGGCGGTCATGTTCACGTTGGGCGATCGCGATTCGAGCTTGTCGATGTGCATGCCGTTGGCGATCGGATAACTTTCGAATTCGGCGGCACCGAAACTCGCCTTGCCCAGCATGAAATCGTCGACCACGATGTGCAGCGCCGGCATTGCGCCCGGCGCAGCATCGGCTAGCGCGTTGCCTTCCGGCGTGTCGGCCGGCGCTTCCGGCCAGTGGAAGCGCTGGAAGCGGGCCGTGACGCCACGATGCGCGACATCCTGGGCAGGAATGTTCAAGGCGCCGGCCACGGCTGTTCCGTCGAGCTTGAGCTCTGTCGTGTCGGCTGTGTCGGTGACGACGAGTTGCGTTGCGCCGAAACTGCGGCCTGCGATCGTGAAGTCGTCGGCGCGTATGTCGATGCCTCCGATCAGGTTGCCAGCGCTGCTGCCGCCGCCTTCGGGTTTCATCTGGACCAGATCGAGCCAGCCGCCGGCGTCGAACGTCGATACGTGCCCGCTGATCATCGCGCCGCGTGCGGGCAGATCACCCGTCGGCTGAACGCCGAACGCGATGCGAGCCGCGAAAGGTTTGTCCGGCGCCGGCAGTCGGCCGCGCACCGACGCGATATCACCCAGGCTCGCCGAAAACGCCTGCCCGATGAACGGAAGATCGAGCGTCAGCGCGAAGGGTTGCGCGGCGTCGGCGGACTTTGCGAGCGGCGCCGGCAGATCAATCGCAATGCCGCGCAGGTCACTCGTCACCGTCAATCGGTTGCGGCCGGGCGCGTTATCGGCCGAGGGGTCGATGGAAAGCGCCGCCGTCCATGCAGCTTCGCCAGGAAAGTGCGAAAGCGCGGGAAGCATGTCGGGTACGTCGGCGAAAACCGTCGTCGCAGGGAAACGCCCGACGAGATTCGCTTCAAGTGTATGGCCCGTCGCGCCGACGAAACCTCCGACCGCCATCGTGAGCTTCGCGGGGCGCTGACGGAATCCGACCGTCAATGGACCCGCGGCGAATCCACTCTGGTTGAAGCGCACGCCGCCGGCGGCGTCGACGAAGTGCAGATCGAACGCGGCGTCGTCGAGATTCGCATCGGAGAGTTCGACCGCTCCTTCGAGCGCGAGCTTGGCAGGTTCCTTCATCGGCAGGTTCAACGTGATGGACAGATCGCCCTTGCCGCCGATCGCGACGTCCTTCAGCGTGTCTTCGAAGCGCTTGCCGACCGGCGTCGCGCGCAGGAAATCGAGGAGGCTCGCGCCGCTGCCGTTACCCTTGGCCGCAAGCTCGAGTACCGGTTCGCCGAAATTGTCGATGGCGGCCGTCGCGCCGGTCACGCGAGTGCCCTTGAGCTCAGCGGATTCTGCTTCGACCTGCATGCTGTCGTTGATGAAATTCGCGTTCGCTTCCAGGTGCTCGGCGCGCGGCCACTCGGGGTTGTAGTCGAACACTGTGTCCACGATATGGCCGTGTGCTTCGAAGCGGCCGGCATTGTCGTGGAATGGCCAGCTGTCGAGATCGCCGCGGATGAGGACGCGTCCTTCGTCGAGACGGCCCTCGACGAGAGCGCGATCGAGATACTCGACACCCGCGGGCGGCATCACGTTGGTCGGCCAGAACAACTTCGCTGCGGTCACTTCTGCGTGCGTAACGACCGCGTAGAGATCCAGCAGCGGGCGGGTGTGGTCGTCCTGGATTTCCGCTCCACCACAGAGCTCGCCACCGTAGCCCTGGCCTTCGAAGACGAAGCGATCCGTTGCAAGACGCCATGCATCATCGGTGCGGAAAGCGACGACGTCGCCGCCGAATTGCGTGAACAGGAAGGGTTTGCGGAACACGTGCGGATACTCGACGCGAACGGCCTGCTGCGTGAATTCCAGCATGAGCGCCTCGGCGTCGCCGTGCAGCTCGGCATCGAACCGCTCGATGCCCGGCACGAATCCCGCGCTGGCGAACCCTGCGCCGTGCAGCGCGACTTTGGCGTCGAAGTCCTCGCTATTCTTCCAAAGCAAATCTGCGCGCGAGAGTGTGCCTTGCGGATGCGCGAGATAAAGCCATTTGCGCAAGCCCGCCGGCAGGCGCGGGCTCAACATGGCGAGGCTCGCGAGCGGCTCGAGCTCGACGTCGGTGAAACCCGCGCGATCGCTCGCATTCTCGCCGCCCGCGTGCTCGATAGTGAGCTGGCCGGGACGCTGCGATGCGTCCAGATCGCTCATCGCGAGATTGGCGACATCGGTGGCCCACCCGGCATCCTTGCGCAGCCATCGCGCGACGAATGCGATGCGTTCGAAATGCGTGCGCGGCACGACCTCGATGGCATTCTCCAGTGCGACCGGCGCGACCGTCGACAATGTCGCGTCGTGTACGTCCACGCGTGTGCGCACGTCGTTGATGCGCGCGCCGGCGACGGTGATCCAGATTTCAGCATCGCCCTTCCCCTCGAGGAGCTCGATGCCGTCGATCGGACGCCGGGCGATGAAACGGCCGAGATCGACATCGTGTCCTCCGGCATAGAAAACGCCGGAGCGTTGACCGAGGTCGATGTCTGCGATCAGATCGAGCGGCGTCGAATCGGCGGCGAGGTTGCGGACCTTGCCCGCGACATGCGTCGTCGCGCCGAGATTGACGACGCGCAGCTCCGATGCACCGAGCGCCAGGTGCAGATCGTTGCCCGGATCTTCGATCGCAAGTTTGAAGTCCTTGAGCACCAGCACGCCGAGCGCGCCCATCGAAATGTCCCGCCGCGGTGCGGACGGCCCGGCATTCGCGGCACCGCCGACATCGAATCCGCGCACGTGCCAGGCGTTCGCGTCGTGCACGATCTCCACATCGAGTCCGACCAGGCGGAATTCGCTCCACGCCAAGCCCCGCTCGAATGGGGCATAAAGGCTGATCGCGAGCTCGGCGCGCGGTATGTCGAGCGGCGGCTGTGCGCCACCGGCGGCGCCGATGCGAACGTGTTCGAGCGTCAGCACCGGACCCCCGCTGACCCACGCGCCGCTGACTCCGCCGATGCTGACCGGTTGGTGCAGCCGCTCCGAAAGCCACGCCTCGATGCGAGCGGGATTGCGCACGAGCCACGGCATCGCGAGTTGCGTCAGACCCATCAGCACGGCAAGCGTGATCACCGCCGTGGTGATCAGCGCGAACAGCGCGAAACGCACCCGGCGCAATGTCCGGCGCAGCATGACCGTCACCGAGCCGGCTGGCGCCAGGGATCAGAGCAGCACGACATCGAATTGCTCCTGCGAGTAATGCTCCTCGGGCTGGAAACGGATCGTCTTGCCGATGAATTCCTCGAGCTCGGCGACCGCCGCCGATTCTTCTTCGAGAATGCGATTGACGACTTTGGGCGCCGCGAGCACGAGCAGCTTTTGCGCCTCGAACTGGCGCACCGCGCGCGTGATCTCGCGGAAGATTTCGTAAGTGATCGTTTCGGAAGTCTTCAGGCTGCCGCGGCCGCCGCAGGTCGGACACGGTTCGCAAAGCTGGCGCTCCAGACTTTCGGTGGTGCGCTTTCTCGTCATCTCGACGAGCCCGAGCGGCGACATTTCGTAAACGGTCGCCTTCGCGTGATCGCGCGCGAGCGATTTTTCGAGCTGGCGCAACACCTGGCGCTGGTGCTCCTCGTCGATCATGTCGATGAAGTCGATGATGATGATGCCGCCGAGATTGCGCAGGCGCAGCTGGCGCGCGGCGGCCTGCGCGGCTTCGAGGTTGGTGCGGAACACCGTCTCCTCGAGATTGCGCGAGCCGAGAAAACCGCCCGTGTTGACGTCGATCGTTGTCATCGCCTCGGTTTGGTCCACGATCAGATAGCCGCCGGATTTCAGCGGCACATCCTTGCGCAGCGCCTTCTGGATCTCGTCTTCCACGCCGTAGAGATCGAAGATCGGCCGCTCGCCGGGGTAATGTTCCACGCGCTCGGCCAACTCCGGCATGAACTGCTGCACGAAAGCCTGCGCGCGCTCCAGCGTTTCGCGCGAATCGACGCGTACTTTCTCGATGGTGGTCCCCATCAGGTCGCGCAGCGCGCGCAGCGGCAGGCTGAGATCTTCGTAAACGCGCTCGCCGACGCGTGCGCCCGCGATGTTGTCCTGCACCGTCGTCCAAAGCTTGCCCAGATAGTCGATGTCCTCGGCGATCGCTTCGCGCGATTCGCCTTCGGCGTTGGTGCGCACGATGTAGCCCAGGCGCGTATCGCCGACGAGCTCGCCCAGCATGTCCTTGAGGCGCGCGCGCTCAGCCTCGTCCTCGATGCGCACCGACACACCGAGCACCTTGCTGTACGGCAGCAGCACCAGA
Organism: Rhodanobacteraceae bacterium; assembly: GCA_035996605.1. GTDB lineage: Bacteria > Pseudomonadota > Gammaproteobacteria > Xanthomonadales > Rhodanobacteraceae > Dokdonella_A. Next base: position 5,640 of record DASYJJ010000165.1, on the reverse strand, counting down.
TACCGCGACGGAATCGACAGATGCGTGGTCAGGCGCGCGCCCTTGGTGCCGATCGGATCCTTGACGACCTGGACCACGATCTCCTGTCCATCGCGGACCAGCTCGCCGATCGACGGCACCGGCTGCGGCAGCGCGTCGCCGTTCTCGGCAATCAGCGGAGAGTGCAGACGGATGATGTCCGAGGCGTGCAGGAACGCGGCGCGGTCCAACCCGATCTCGACGAACGCGGCCTGCATGCCGGGCATGACCCGGCTCACCTTACCCTTGTAGATGTTGCCGACATACCCGCGCCGGCTCGCGCGCTCGACGTGCACTTCCTGCAGCATTCCATTCTCGACCAACGCGACGCGGGTCTCCCGGGGAGTGACATTGATCAGGATTTCTTCGGACATGAAAGGACTTGGCGCGGCGACTTGAAGTCACTTATAGCCGCGGCGGCGAGGCATTGTCGACTGTCGAGGGTAGCGCTTGCGGGCGGCGGTTGCGCGCCCGGGCGTACCACGAGCCTGCGCTCAGGCCGACGGCGGCTCGCTCCGGATGCCGAAGCGGCGCAGGAGCTCGGCCGTCTCGTGCAAGGGCAAGCCCATGACGCCCGAATGGCTCCCCGCAAGATGCTTCACGAATGCCGCGGCGCGGCCCTGGATCGCGTACGCGCCGGCCTTTCCGAAAGGCTCGCCGGACGCAAGATAGGCTGCGATGTCCGCGTCGTCGAGCCGCGTGAACTCGACCAGCGATTCGCTCATCGCATGCTCCTCGCGTGCCGCACTGACACACCAGACCGCAGACAGCGCACGATGCGTGCGGCCGGACAATCGATGCAGCATGCGCGAAACAGCGCCGGCATCGGCGGGCTTGCCGAATACTTCGTCGCCGAGCACGACTTCGGTATCCGCGCCGATCACGACCGCGCCGGGCAGCGCGACGACCTGCATCAACCCAGCGCCTGCCTTCTCGCGTGCGACGCGACTTACGTAATCTTCCGGCGGCTCGCCGGGCTCGCGATGCTCGGGCACGTCGACATCGAGAATCGAGAAATCAACGCCGAGCTGGCGAAGGAGCTCGCGACGACGCGGCGATTGGGATGCAAGATAGAGCACGGCACGCAACGTCGGCACGGGGGCCAGGATGTTCGCAGCGCCTGCGCGGGCTCGCAAGCCCGGTTTCTACGCGCGATGGTAAGGATGACCCGCGAGCATCGTCACCGCGCGATAGAGTTGCTCGGCGACAACGAGCCGAACCAGCATGTGCGGCAACGTCAGCGGACCCAGCGACCAGCGCTGATGCGCGCATGCGAGCACGTCGGCGGCGTGACCGTCCGGTCCACCGATCAGGAACGAAAGATCGCGTCCTTCCATGCGCCATCGTTCGAGCTCGCCGGCGAGTTGCTCGCTCGACCATGCCGAGCCGCGAGCGTCCAGCGCAATGACGTGCCTGTCCTTGGAGATTGCCGCACGCACGGCCACGCCTTCATCGGCAATCGCTCGGGCAGGATCACGACCCTTGCCGCGCGCGCCAAGCCGGATCTCGACGAGATCCAGCGGCAGCTCGCGCGACAATCGCTTGCGGTACTCGGCGAAACCATCGGCGACCCAATCGGGCATGCGCTCGCCGACCGCAATCAGCCGCGCGCGCATCGCTGTGATGAATCAGCCGGCGAGCGCGGTCGGCATCTGATCGCCGACGGTCCACAGCCTTTCCAGGCCGTAGAACTCGCGCGTTCGCGGCAGCATCACGTGGACGATGATGTCGCCGAGATCGACGAGTACCCATTCGGCTTCGCGCTGGCCTTCGACGCCAATCGGCGGAAGGCCGGCCCTCTTGGCCTTCTTCACGACCTCGTCGGCGATCGATTTCACGTGCCGCGACGAGGTGCCGCTCGCGACCACCAGAAGATCGGTCACCGAGCTCTTGTCGCGAACGTCGATCTCGCGAACATCGCGCGCCTTCAGATCATCGAGCGCGGCCAATACGAGCGAACGCAGCGGATCGGCCGGAGCATTCGACGCGGAAGGTTTCTTGCGGGTTCGAGCGGTTTTCAGCGCCTTGACCGGCGCCGGTTTCGGCTTTCCGGGTCTGGCGGAGGTTTTGCGGGCAGCGGACTTCTTGCTGACTTTTGGAGTTCCGGCCTTGCGCGGCCGGACGCGCTTTTCCGACGTAGCCAAGTGGAAGCGACCTCTGGCATGCCAAGCGCCACGATTGGCGCCGGATCAGTATAGGCCCAATTCCGTAACCGTGGTGTTGCACGTGTCCTGCACTTTTCACGCCTCTACCGCTTGCGGGAGAGGCCGGCCGCAGGCCGGGTGAGGGAAGCTTTTCCATTGTGCGCGTCGATTCGCGCATGCCCTCACCCCAGCCCTCTCCCGCCAGCGCGAGAGGGAGTCGCGGGCCGCTCGCGATGCGCGCGCGCTAGACTTGCAATCCCCTTCTCGATGCGGCGTCGCCGCAATCCGCATGCCAAACGAAGAAAGCCCCGCCACACCGACCTTCGCCGATCTCGGCCTTGGCACAGCGCTGCTCGCCACGCTCGCCGAAGTCGGCTATGAGTCGCCGTCGCCCATCCAGGCTGCAACGATTCCGCCTTTCCTCGAGGGCCGCGACGTGCTCGGCCAGGCGCAGACGGGCACCGGCAAGACCGCTGCGTTCGCGCTGCCGATCCTCGCACGGCTCGATCTTTCGAAGACGAAGCCGCAGGCGCTGGTGCTGGCTCCGACACGCGAGCTGGCGATCCAGGTCGCCGAAGCATTCCAGCGCTACGCGGGGAAGCTGCCGGGTTTCCATGTTCTGCCGATCTACGGCGGACAGAGTTATGGACCACAGCTCGGCGGTTTGAAGCGCGGCGTGCATGTCGTCGTCGGCACGCCGGGCCGCGTGATCGACCATCTCGAGCGCGGGTCGCTGGATCTTTCCGGGCTGACCACGCTCGTGCTTGACGAAGGCGACGAGATGCTGCGCATGGGTTTCATCGACGACGTCGAGGCGGTGCTGAAGAAAACGCCGCCGACGCGCCAGATCGCGCTTTTCTCGGCGACGATGCCGGCGCCGATCCGGCGCATTGCGCAAACATATCTGCGCGCCCCGGTCGAGATCAGCATCAAGTCGAAGACGACGACCGCGACCAACATCCGCCAGCGCTACTGGTGGGTCAGCGGTCTGCACAAGCTCGATGCGCTGACGCGCATCCTCGAAGCCGAAACGTTCGATGCGATGCTGGTGTTCACGCGTACCAAGCAGGCGACCGAGGAGCTTGCCGAAAAATTGCAGGCGCGCGGATTTTCGGCTGCCGCGATCAACGGCGACATCGTGCAGGCGCAGCGCGAGCGCACGATCCAGCAATTGAAGGACGGCAAGGTCGATATTCTGGTCGCGACCGATGTGGCGGCGCGCGGACTCGACGTCGAGCGCATCAGCCACGTCCTCAACTACGACATTCCTCACGACACCGAAGGTTACGTGCATCGGATCGGCCGCACGGGGCGCGCGGGACGCAGCGGCGAAGCGATTCTCTTCGTCACGCCGCGCGAGAAGCGTTTGCTGCAGGCCATCGAGCGCGCGACGCGCCAGCCGATCGCAGAGATGCAACTGCCGAGCGTCGAAGCGGTGAACGACAAGCGCGTCTCGAAATTCAAGCAGCGCATCGGAGACACGCTCGCGGCCGGCGAGCTCGGTGTGTTCCAACAGGTGATCGAACAGTATCAGGGCGAGCACAACGTGCCGGCGATCGAGATCGCCGCGGCGCTCGCAAAGATGGTTCAGGGCAACGCGCCGTTGTTGCTGAAGGCATCGGAACGCAATGATCGCGCACGAACGCCGCGCGAGCCGGAACGCCGCGAACATGCGGGCGCTCGCAGCGATCATCGCGAGGGACGCGTGCGGAACGCGCCGCGCGAACGCGACGTCGCGGCCGCTCCTGCGTTCCGGCGCAAAGCGGAATCCAGATCGTTCTCACCGGCCGAAAACAAACCGGAGCGCGGCCCGCGTCGTCATGACGATGACGCACGACATGTGGCGCGATCCGAACCGCGTGACACGCCAGCGGCCGCAGAGCGACCCACCCGCGACAGCAAGCGCCGCGACGAACCCGAGTCCGGATTCGAAACATTCCGCATCGAAGTCGGCCACGATCATGGCGTGAAGCCCGGCAATATCGTCGGTGCGATCGCCAACGAGGCAGGCCTCGACAGCAAGCACATCGGCCGCGTCGACATCCGCGACGATCACAGCTTCGTCGATTTGCCCGAAGGCATGCCCTCGGATGTGTTCAAGCTCCTGAAGAAGGTATGGGTTTCGGGACAGCAGCTGCGCATCACGCGCAGCAGCGATGCGCCCGGCGCGCATCCGCCCGATCGCGCTTCGCGCGATCTCGTGCCGAGACACGGCAAATCTGGGGGCTTTGCATCGAGGCCAGCCAAACCTGCGGGCTTTGCGCCGAGGTCCCCGAAACCCGCGGGCTTCGCGCGACCGAAGCGGCCGAAACCCGGCAAGCGACCGCGCTGATTCGCCCGAATACCGCCGCGCGTCAGCGCCGGTAAGGCGCGAGAAGCGTCGGATTCTCGATCACCGCATCCGGCATCAGATAGCGCGGCTCGGCGCCGGCCGCGAGCAGCTCGCGCACGTGGGTCGCCGAAATCTCAAGCGGCGTCACAGGCATCTGCAGCACACGCCCGGCCGGTGTTTGCATCAACGCGAGCGCATCGACGCAACGTCGCGATGCGACTTTGATCCGAAGCTCGGTCGGCAGCGATCCGATCTCGTGACCGGGACGCGTCAGCACTCCGATGTGCGCGTAGTCGAACAACTCGCCCCAGCGATGCCACGAAGAAAGGCCGAGAAATGCATCGGCGCCGATCAGCAACACCAGCGGAAGTTCGTCGCCGATCTCGGCACGCAAGTCGATGAGCGTGTCGATTGTCCATGAAGGACCTTCGCGGCCGAGCTCGCGCTCGTCGAGCACGAGGCGATCTTGTCCGCCCAACGCGGCGCGAAGAATCTCCGCGCGTTCGCGCGCACTTGCGATGGGTTGGTCGCGGTGCGGCGGAACGTTCGCCGGAATCAATCGAACTTCCGCGTCGAGAAGTTCCGCAGCTTCCCAAGCGACGCGCAGATGCGCGTTGTGCACCGGATCGAATGTTCCGCCAAGAATTGCGAGCGGACGAGTCATCGGTGCTCGGCCGTATCATTCGTGCCGCGTCGGGCCTGCGTGCACGCGTGCATCATGCGATCAATTCCGCTGCAGCGCGCGGTTTTGCGATCGCTGCAATGAGTCGTTCGAGCTCGCGCCAACCATCGCCCCACGATTTGCCCGCCGCGTCGAGCTGCTGGCCTTTCGCGATGCAATCGATGCGCGCGGCCTGCGCGATGCAGCGCTCCCAATGTGCGACATCGGCGCTGCGCAACGCGCGTCGGTACAAGTTTTCGCGCGCCGGCCAGATGCGCTCGCTGCGCAACGCCGCCGCGAGATTCGATCCTGCGTCTGCCAGTCGTTGCAGCACCCGCAGCTGGCTCAGCATCCAACCCAGCAGCGGGATCAGCTCCTCGCCTTCGGCACGCAGGCCAGCGACGATCCGAAGCGCCCGCCCTGCATCGCCGCCGATCGCCGCATCGGCGAGGCGGAAGACGTCGTAGCGCGCATCGTCCGCGATG
>DASYJJ010000164.1:0-15091 GCA_035996605.1 Rhodanobacteraceae bacterium | reverse complement strand
CCCGCGCTTCCTGCACGGCCTCGGCAATGTGCAGGTAGTTCGTCATGCGCCGTTCGCCGTCGGCGAGTTTCAGGAGCCGCGGTGCCGCCTTCGCGACCAGCGGCGAGACGAACGCGAGCGCTCCGAAACGCTGCCACTGCTGGCGGCCAAGCTGGAACGCATCGAGCCACGCGCGGTGCGCGTCCTCGTCGATCGAGAGCGAGTCGATCGCGGCAGCGTCTTCGCCGATCAGCACGCTCGCGAGCGCGGCGCGCAGGCGATTCTCATCGCCGGTCGCGAGCAGTGCTTCGAGGACGCGCAGGATCTCGACCGCTTCGTTCGTACCGAACACGCTCGCGCGCGTCGCCGTCACGCTCGCAATGCCGCGCGATGCGAGCTCGCGTTGCATGCGCTCGGCTTCCTCGTGGCGATTGACGAGTACGGCGATGTCGCCGGCCTCGACACGGCGTTCGTTGCCGTCGCGACGCAGAGTCAGCGGCGCATCTGTCAGCAGCGAGGAAATCTGCGCCGCAGCAGTGGACGCCGCCAGATCGCGTGCATCGGCGACGCGCAGCGACGAAGTCGCGTTCGGACCGCTCGAGAGATTGATCAGATGCAGCGCATACGCCGCGCGCTTGCCGTCGGCGAGATCGGCGTCGGCGACCGTGCCGCCGGGTTTCACGGGCGGAAAGCGCGTCTCGCCGTCTGCAAATGGATACTCGCCGCCTTCGGCGAACACCGCTGCGACGGCTTCGATCATGCGCGGGCGCGAGCGGAAATTGCGCTCGAGCGTCTCGGTCGACTCGGCGTATTCGCCGGCAGCGTGGTACGTGTGCACGTCGCCGCCGCGAAACCGGTAGATCGCCTGCTTCGGATCGCCGATCAGGAACAAGGCGGTTCGCACCGCCCGGTCGTGCTCGACGTAGACGCGCCGGAACACATCCCATTGCTTGCCGTCGGTATCCTGGAACTCGTCGACGAGCGCGGCCGGGTAATCGTGGCGCAGCGCTTCGGCGAGACGCGCACCTTGCGGCGACGACAGCGCCGCGTGCACGCGTTCGACGAGATCGTCGAAGCCGACGAGGCCGCGTTCGCGCTTGATCGCGAGCATGCGCGCGAGCGCGCAGTCGCGTGCGTCGTGCAGCAGGTTGACTTGCGCTTCGCCGATCGGCCGCGACGCGACGCGGAGCGCGGTGAGAAACGCATCGATCGCGACGAACAGCGGTGATTCAAGCCGATGCGAACGAGCGAACTTCCGGTTGACCTTGCCGTCGATGCCGGACGGGGTCAGCACGGCGAGTGTTTTGCGGAGGTCTTCGTCCGGCGCGGCGCCTTCGACGAACGAAGCGAGGAACGACCATGCGACATGCAACGCGCGATCGCTCGGGCTGCTCTTGTGAAACACGCCGCCGGCGCGCGCCTCTTCGATGAGACGTCGCGCGTTCGCGCCTTCGCGAAGCCAGGTTTCGCGAAGCGTGACGCCTGCCGCTTCGATCGCAGCTTCGTGCGCGGCGAGCGCGGCCGCGTCGATCGGCACGCGCGCGGGCAGCAACGCTTCTGCGACGAGCAGCGAGCGCAAGTCACGCGCGAGCGCATCGGGCGTCTTCCACAGACCGTCAAGGCGCGTGGCAATGACGGCGTCGCGCGTGAAGCGGCGCCAGACATCGAGCGCGATCTCGTCATGCAGTGCGCGTTCGCTGGTCACGAACTCGCTCGACAGCAGCGGCTCGCCGGTCGCGAGCGCGTGATCGTCGAGCACGCGCTGGCAGAACGCGTGGATCGTGTGGATCGGCGCGAGATCGATCTCGCCGACAGCGCGACGCAGCCGCGCGGCGAGCGCTGCCGGTTCTTCGTGGTCGACCCGGCGCGCCAGCACGGCGGCGGTGATCGCCTCGGCGTCGGTGCCCGCCGCCAGCGCGCGCAACGCGTCGCGATCGATGAGCGCGAGCTCGGCCGCACGTGCGAGTTGCCGGCGCAAACGTTCACGCAATTCCTGCGTTGCTGCAATTGTGTACGTGACCGCCAAAATGCGCTTGACCGGCAGCTCGCGTTCGACGATGAGCCGCGTGTGCAGCAGCGCAAGCGCGAACGTCTTGCCGGTGCCGGCGCTCGCCTCGATGCGGCGGGTGCCGTCGAGCGGCCAGTCGAGCAGCGCGGCGTCGGGCATGCTGCGCGCGATCATGGCGCGCCTCCGGGCACGCGCGCGTCGAGCAGCGCGCTGAAAATGTCGAGCGTCTGCGAGCGAAACGCACGCGTCGCCGTTTCGTCGTCGAACGGCGTCGCACCGCGCAGCGCGAGCACGGTGCAGGCGTCGGTGCCTTCTCCGCCGCCGTTGCGGTTGGTCCACGCGTCGGCGGCGACGGAGTCGGCACGTTGCGCGTCGGCATTCTTGGCAAAGTCCTCGAGCCAGGTCCAAGCGGTCGACGGACGGAACGAAAGCGGTGCGGCGCGGCCTTCGCGCATGACGCCGACGAGCCAGCGCAGCGCGGCGCGCGCCGCATCGGGCGCGTGGACGGCGAGTGCGCGCGGGCCGATGTCGCCGGGCTCGAAATCGCCGAACGTGAGCACCGTGCGCGCATCGCCGAGCGCGGCGAGCACGAGCGCGTCGAGATGCCAGCGCACGACGTCGCGTCCGCTCGGCTTGCCGATCTTGACGCGCAGCGCGTGCGCGTCGTCGACGTCGTCGAGCAGGCCGGCGAGCACGATGTCGCCGAGCGGCAGCGTGAACGGCAGCGTGCGCACTTCGCCCGATTGCGCTGCGTGCACGGCGCGCACGATCGGCCGCGCCTGCCGCGTGATCTGGCGTAGGCGCGTCACGCCGGCGGCGCCGGGCGGAAGCTCTGCCTCGGCCTGCAGGCGGCGGCAGAGCGTCGCCTCGTCGATCGACGCGTCGGCGAGCAAGGCCGCATAGACGCGGCGCTGCACGCTGAACCGTTCGAGCGCGTTGGCCGGGACGAACGGTTCCGCGTCGGGCAGATGCGCTTCGTCTTCGTCGAGCCGCATCGCGAGACGATCGCGCAGGAAAATGCGCGGCGCGTCGATGAAAAAGCGGCGCAGCGCGAGGTAGTCGACGGTCGACGGCGGTGGCGCCCCGGCTTCGTCGGCCAGACGTGCCGCGACGAACGGCGGCAGTGGATGCGCGGCCGGCCCTGTGCGCAATGCCTCGGCCCACGCTGTGTCGAAGCGTGTGCGGCGCGCATCGGGTCCTGCGGCGTGGCCGAACGGCTGCAGCGGATGCTCGATGACAAGGCGCTTGCGCGACGCGACGGGATCGTCGAAATACATTGCGGCGACGTCGAGCAGCTCGGAGACGACGACCGATGGCTCGCGCGGCGTTCCATCGAGCGCATCGCGTGCGACGTAGCTCAGGTGCAGCACGCGATCGGCCGCGCTGAGGAGCTGCAGAAACAGAAAGCGATCGTCATCGCGCACCGAGCGATCGCCGCGACGGCGCGAACCCGGCCGGTCGAGCGCGGCGGTGAGTCGGTTGAGGACGGCCGAGGATTCCTGGCGCGGAAAATCGCGATCGTTGAGCCCGAGCAGGCAGATCGCGCGGAACGGAATCAGGCGCATCGGCACCATGCGGCAGAACGTGACGCCGCCGGCCAGGAACGGCTGGCGCGCGTCGGCCTCGGAAAAGCGCGCGGCGAAATGCGCGCGGACGACTTCGGCCGGCAATACATCGTGCAGGTCCGCGTCTTCGGCCGCGCGGCCGAATGCGTCGATCTCGGCAAGCACGCGATCCCGCGCGCGCTGGTCGGCCGCATCGCTCGCATTCGGCGCCAGCAAATCGCCGAGCGAGCGCGTGATCAACGCCTGCCAGTCCGCCGCGGTCTGCGCACGTGCGACTTCGCCGGCCGCGCGCTCGATCGACGCGAGGAGATGAATCAATGCGTCGAGCGCGTCGAGCGCCGTGCCTTCGAGGTTCGGCCACGGTGCGACGCCGGCGATATCGGCATCGTCGCCGGCCGCATGGCCGAGCAGCAGGCGATCGAGCGCAAAGCGCCAGGTGAACGCGTCTTCGGCAGGCGCGCCGAGTCGCGCGCGATGTGCGGCGTCGAGTCCCCAGCGGGCGCCGGCTGCTTCAATCCAGCCGCGCAGGCGATCGATCGATTCGGTATCGAGATCGAAACGCCGCATCAGCGGCGGCAATGCGATCAGATCGAGCACGTCGTTGCTGGTCAAGCGCGCTTGCGGCAGCGCAAGGATGCGCAGTACGAGCTCGGCAACCGGCGATGATGCGAGCGAGCTTTCGTCGGCGACCGTATACGGAATGAAACGCGGCGTGCCTTGCGCGCCGCCGAAGACGGCTGCGATGTACGGCGCGTAGAGGTTGATGTCGGGCGCCATCACGGCGACATCGCGTGCTTCGAGCTTGGGATCGTCTTCAAAAAGCGCGCGCAGCTGATCGTGCAGCACTTCGACTTCGCGCATGCGCGTGTGGCACGCATGGATCTGCAGCGAGCGTTCGCGCTCGATTGATGCGAGCGGAATCTTCGCGCCGTGCGGGGCGCGGCGTTCGAGCAGATCGAGCTGGAGCCGCTGCAACAGGTCGATTGGTTCGGCAGGCTCGGCGTAGAACTCGATTTCGCGCGGTGTCACCAGCTCGTACGAGAACAGCGTCGCGATGAAATCGCGTCCCGCGCGGCCCCACGCGGCGAGCAGTGGATTCTCGACGCCGTCGAGCGGATCGGAACTCTCGTCGGTCAGCCGTTCGCGCAGCGTGCGCAGGTCGCCCCAGTATTTGCGCGTCGGTGCCGGCAGATAGAAATGCACGGTGCAGCCGCGCGCGGCGGCGGTCATGATACGCAGCACGTCCGGCGACACGTTGAGGCACGCGAACGCGAAAACGCGCGGCGGAAGTCCGCGCGGTGCCGGTGAATCGGCATCGCTGTACTGACGCAGAAAACGATCGATCGCCTGCGCGCGGTGCGCAAGCCCGCGCGTCGCACGGCGCCAGAGCTCGGCTTGCCAGTCATCGGGCTCACCACCGCGGTCCCAGGCGAGCAGCCAATCGCGCCGCCACGCCTGGTATTTCGCGAACACGTCGGCGAGCGCGCTGGCGAGCGCCCATGCCTTGAGATCGGCCTGTGTTCCGCCGAGATAGCGATCGAGCATCGACGCGATGGCCGGATGCGAACGCGCCGCGGGGTCGTGCAGCACCGCGTAAATGCGCCAGACCAGCCGCGACGGATCGATCGTGCGCGCATCGTCCTGATCGGGCACGTTCGCGGCGATCATCTCACCGACGAATTCGCCCGGCGCGAGAAAACGCAGGTTCGCCGCGACGCCGTGGCGTTCGGCCAGCGTTTTCTGCAACCAGCGCCGCATGGCCGGCTGTGGAATCAGGATCGTATCGGGATCGAACAGGCCCGCACCCGGCAGCGTCTCGCGCAGCTCTTCGGCGAGAAGGCCCGCCAGGACATCGAGCGAGTTGCCGTAATAGAGGCGGAAATCGGGTGCGGACATCGTCGGCGAATGATGCCCGACTCGGCGTCTCGCCGGTTGCGACGGCACGCCTATGAGAGCGCGATCGCTACTTTCCGACGCAGAACGAGCTGAAGATCGCGCCGAGCAGATCGTCCGTGGTGAACTCGCCGGTGATCTCGCCAAGCGCGTGCTGCACTTCGCGCAATTCCTCGGCTGCGAGCTCGCCGGCGTTGCGTTGGACGAGCGCGGATTCGGCTTCATCGAGATACGTGCGTGCGCGCTCGAGCGCGGCAACATGGCGTGCGCGCGCGGTCCACGCGCCCTCGGCGCCGTCGCCGCCGGCGAGTTGACGCAATTCCGCTTGGAGAAGGTCGACGCCTGCGCCGGTTTTTGCCGACAGCCAGAGATGCATGTGTTCCGCGCGACGCTCGCGACCCGGGACGCGATCGGCAAGATCGATCTTGTTGTGGACGACGATTCGAGTTGCACTCGCGGGAACGTCGCCGACGAGAACGAGGTCATCGTCTGCTTCGCCGTCCGCGTCGCCGACGAGGAGAACGACGTCGGCGCGCGCGAGCTCTGCGCGCGCCCGGCGAATGCCTTCGCGCTCGACGGCGTCGGTCGCCTCGCGCAAGCCGGCGGTGTCGACCAGAGTCAGCATGACGCCGTCGATGTCGACGGTTTCACGCACGAGATCGCGCGTCGTGCCTGGAATCTCGGTGACGATGGCGCGATCGCTCGCGGCAAGTGCATTCAGGAGGCTCGATTTGCCGGAGTTCGGACGCCCGATGATGACGACGTGCAATCCGTCGGCGAGCCGTACGCCGCGCTCGGCGCCGTGCAGCAACGCGGCAAGATCGGTACGCACGGCGGCGAGATCGGCGCGGAGCTCCGGTGCGGAAAGAAAATCGATTTCCTCTTCCGGAAAATCGATTGCGGCTTCGATCCATACGCGCAGGCGCACGACCGCGGCGGTCAGCGCGCGCACGCGGCGCGAGAATTCGCCGTCCAGGCTACGCAACGCAGCGCGCGCAGCGGCTTCGGAGCCGCTGGCAATGAGGTCCGCGACGGCTTCGGCCTGCGCCAGATCGAGCTTGCCGTTGAGAAACGCACGTTCGGAAAATTCGCCGGGCCGCGCATGGCGCGCGCCGAGTTCGACAAGCCGGGCCAGCAGCAGGCGCAGCACGACGGGGCTTCCGTGCGTGTGCAATTCGAGCACGTCTTCGCCGGTGTACGACTGCGGCGCCTTGAAATAGAGCAGCAAACCGCGATCGATCGGCATGCCCGCCGCATCCTGGAACGCGCAGTAGTACGCGTGTCGCGGTACCGGATCCCGCCGCAGAAGTTTTCGAGCGAGCGCCGCGGACGACTCGCCGGAAATGCGGATCACGCCGACGCCACCCGCGCCGGGCGGCGTGGCCACGGCGGCGATGGTGTCGCGCGGCGTCACGGCATCACGCTTTGGCCTTGTCGGACGATTCGATGCGCTTGGTGATGATCCATTGCTGCGCGAGCGACAGCGAGCCGTTGACGGTCCAGTAGAGAACGAGACCGGCGGGGAAGAACGCGAACAGAACCGAGAACGCGACCGGCATGATCTTCATCATCTTCGCCTGCATCGGGTCCATGCCGGCGCTCGGCGTCAGCAATTGCGTCGCGATCATCGCAAGGCCGTTCAACACCGGCAGCACGAAATACGGATCGGGCGCGGAAAGGTTCTGGATCCAGCCGATGAACGGCGCTTGGCGCAACTCGACGCTTTCCAGCAGCACCCAGTACAACGCGAAGAAAACCGGAATCTGCACCAGCATCGGCAGGCAGCCGCCGAGCGGGTTTATTTTTTCCTTTTGGTACAGTTCCAGCATCGCCTGGTTCATCTTCTGGCGATCGTCGCCGTAGCGTTCCTTCAACGCTTCGATGCGCGGCTGCATCTTGCGCATGCGCGCCATCGAGCGGTACTGCGCTTCGGAAAGCTTGAAGAATGCCGCCTTGATCAGCAGCACGAGCAGGATGATCGCGAAGCCCCAGTTGTCGGTGAGCTTGTGCAGTTGCGCGAGAATCCAGTGCAGCGGCTCGGCGATCACGGTGAAGATGCCGTAGTCGACGGTGAGCGAAAGTCCGGGCGCGACTTGATCGAGCGTGCTTTGCAGCTTTGGCCCGACGTAAAGCCGCGCGGAATCGGTCTTCGTTTCGCCCGGCGCGACGCTGATTGCCGGCGATTCGGTGCGGATCAAATAGCGCGGACCCTCTGCGCCCTGCACCATCGCGGTTGCGTAATGATCGGTTTCGGCAGCGCTCGGAATCCACGCGGCGAAGAAATAATGCTGGAGCATCGCCGCCCAACCGCCGGCGAAGGTCTTGTTGAGGGGTTCCTTGGCGAAATTGTCGAATTTGATCTTCTGGAATTTATCGCTCGCGTTGTAGTACGCCGCGCCGATGAAGCTGTAGCGCTCGGTGTTGCTGTAGGCCTTGATGCCGTGCGTATCGATGACCAGCGGCACGCGTTGCAGCTGACGGTACGCGTTGCCGTTCCACGGAGCGCCAGTCTTGTTGATGATTTCCTGACGCTGTTCGATCGCATAGCTCGCGCGCTGGAAGACGAACACCTTGCGCACCTGAAGCCCGGACGCGTCGTTCCAGGTCAGCGGCACTTCGATGCTGTCGGTTCCGTCGGCGAGGCTGTACTCGTTCTTTTCGGCGGTGAATGTCGCGGTGTGGTCGGGCGCCGGGCCTTTTGCGCTGACAAGGCCGCTCTGCGCTTCGAAGAAGCGCGATGCGGTGTCGTCGAGGAGTCGCACCGGATGCGCGAAATCCTTCGGTTCCTGCGGGTAGGCAAGAAGATCCGCCGCGACCACGCTGCCGCCGCGGGTATCGATCTCGACGCGAAGCACATCGGTCGTCACCACGACATGCGGCGATGCGCTCGCGGCGATCGTCGTCGATGACGTCGTCGTGCCCGCGGCGCTCTGCGCTCCGGTCGCACTCGGAATTTCCGCCGAACTCACGGATTGGGTGTTCGCAGCCGGAGTTGCAGGCTCGCCCGGTTTCGCTGTCGCGGTTGCCGGCGGCGCGGATGCATCGGTCGCGTGGCTGTAGTCCTCCTGCCACTGCGCCCAAAGAAGGTAGCCGAGGAACAGGAGCGCGATCAGCAGCAGGTTGCGGGGACTCGTCATGGTGATCTGGTTTCAGGCGAGCCGAACGACGTCCCGGTTGGGGCGCGGCGATGCTCGGGGTCGAGGACGGCGGTCGCCGCCCTATTGAAGACAGGAGATATCGGAGGAGAAATGCGCAAAAAAATCAGGCGCGCATTGTGCCGGGGCGCTGGCTACCATTCAACGACGCGAGAATGTCGCGAGCCGGCTCCACAACGCATCCAGGTCGGCGCGGAGCGCTGCGTTGTCTTGCTCGTCCGCGCTTTCGCGCGCGATGAGAAGGATGTCGACGACCGGCAGGTCCGCGCGGATCTTGCGAAAACTCTCGCGCGCGATGCGTTTGATGCGGTTGCGGCGCACCGCGTCGGTGGAAACGCGTCGCGAGACGGCAAGGCCCATGCGCGCCGAATCGCCCGCGCCTGCGGTAGCCTGTGCGTTGAAATGCCGCACGCCGATGCGCTGGCCAGTGCGGCGCAGCCGGAGAAAATCGCCGGGTTTTACGATGCGGGCCGCATGCGGGAAGCGTGCGCCGCCCATCGCGGAGGAATCGCCCGCGATCGTCAGGATCGCTCGGTCAGACCGAGACGGTCAGACGCTTGCGCCCCTTGGCGCGTCTGGCGTTGATCACCTTGCGGCCGCCACGCGTCTTCATGCGGGCACGGAAGCCGTGATCGCGCGCGCGCTTCAGATTGCTCGGTTGATATGTGCGCTTGGTCGCCATGACGGCATGCTCTCGAAAAGAAACGGAAAAAGGGCGCGGATGGTAGGCGGCGGCGCGTCGCAATGTCAAGCGAACTGCTGGCAACGACGCGCCTGTGACGGTTAGACTTCCGCTTCTCTCCCGCCGATGTTGCCCATTGTATCCGGCCTTGCCGGGCATCGCGGGCGTCGACACCGAAATCCGAGCTCATGAACGATTTGTGGCGACGCTGTCTGGCGCGGCTTGAAGCCGAATTCAGCGCCGAGGATGTGCACACGTATCTGGCGCCTCTGCAGGCGCGCGAAAGCGATGCGGGTCTGACCTTGTGGGCGCCTAATGCGTACACGCTGGAGATCGTGCGCGACAGTTACCTGCCGCAGATGCGACGCGTGCTCGATCATCTCGCCGGTCACAGCGTTGCGGTCAATCTGCAGGTGGGCGCGGCGACGAACGGCGCCGAGCGCAATGGCGAGCGACCGACGCGCAGCACCAAGTCCACCGCGCGGCGCATACCCGAAGCGAATCTCGATCCGCACTACACGTTCGAGAGTTTCGTCGAAGGCAAATCGAACCAGCTCGGCAAGGCCGCGGCGATGCAGGTCGCACAAAATCCAGGCCGCGCGTACAACCCGCTGCTGCTTTACGGCGGCACGGGCCTCGGCAAGACGCACCTGATGCACGCGGCCGGAAATCTGATGCGCGCGCAGAAGCCCGATGTGAACGTGTTGTACCTGCGCTCCGAGCAATTCGTCAGCGGCATGGTGCGCGCGCTGCAGCAGAAGGACATGGACGACTTCAAACGGCGTTTCCGCTCGGTCGATGCGCTCCTGATCGACGACATCCAGTTCTTCGCCGGCAAGAACACGACGCAGGAAGAATTTTTCCACACGTTCAATGCACTCATCGAAGGCAAGCAGCAGATCATCCTGACCTGCGATCGTTATCCAAAGGAAGTAGAGAACCTCGAGCCGCGCCTGAAGTCGCGTCTGGGCTGGGGCTTGAGCGTTGCGATCGAACCGCCGGACTTCGAAACGCGCGCGGCGATCGTGCTCGCCAAAGCGCAGGCGAAGGGTGTCGATCTTCCCGAAGATGTCGCGGTGCTGATGGCCAAGCGCATGCGCTCGAACGTGCGCGATCTGGAAGGCGCGCTCAATACGCTGGTTGCTCGCGCGAACTTCGAGGGACGCGCCATCGGTGCCGAGTTCGCGCAGGAAACCTTGCGCGATTTGCTGACCGTGCACGCCCAGGCGATCACGATCCCTAACATCCAGAAGACCGTGGCAGACTACTACCAGCTGCGGCTGTCGGATATGTTGTCCAAGCGGCGCAGCCGTTCGGTCGCGCGGCCGCGGCAGATGGCGATGAGCCTGGCCAAAGAGCTTACCGAACACAGCCTCCCGGAAATCGGCGATGCGTTCGGCGGCCGGGACCATACAACGGTCTTGCACGCATGCCGGACGATCCGCGACTTTCGTGAAACCGACGGCAAGCTCCGGCAGGACTGGGACAAACTGGTACGCGTGCTGACGGAATGACGAGGGTGTGGGTAACTTGTGTATATCGGGGGCCGGGAAAATCATCCACAATCCATCCACAGCCCGAGGGCCGAGTTCCTAAGGCCAAAATACAGCTGTAAGCGTTTGAAATCAAAGTAAAAACTGTTTCGTTGCCGGTAATCCACACGCTCTATAATCACAACTAGCTTCGCTTAAAGAACAAACAGCGAAAGGACCAGCGCGACATGCGATTCAGTATCCAAAGAGAAGCTCTCCTGAGGCGCTTGCAGCAAGTCGTCGGCGTGGTCGAAAGAAGGCAGACCTTGCCGGTACTGGCGAATCTCCTCGTGACCGTCGATGCGCAAGGCGTCGCGTTGACCGGCACGGATCTGGAAGTCGAGATGGTCGCGCGCACTGAAGCCGATGGGCTAGAGGCGGGCGAAGTCACCGTGCCGGCGCGCAAACTTTTCGATATCTGCCGCGCGCTGCCCGATGGCGTTGCGATCAAGTTCGAGCAAGCCGGAGAACGCGCAATTGTCAGCGCCGGGCGCAGCCGCTTCACGTTGGCAACATTGCCGGCGACCGAATTTCCGGTCATCGAGAACATCGAGCTCGTCGAGCGTGTGTCGCTGCCGGAGGCGACGCTGAAATCACTGATGGAGCGGACGAGTTTTGCGATGGCGCATCAGGACGTGCGCTATTACCTCAACGGCATGCTGCTCGATCTTCGCGAGCATTCGCTGCGTTGTGTGGCGACCGACGGACACCGCCTGGCGCTCGCGGAAACCAAGCTCGAAAGCAAAATCACGTCGAGCCGGCAGATCATCGTTCCGCGCAAAGGCGTGATCGAGCTCATGGGCCTTTTCGAAGCCGGAGAAGGGGTCGCGGAACTCGAATTCGGGCGCAATCATTTGCGCGTGCGGCGCGGCGGCGTGACGTTCACGTCGAAGCTGATCGACGGGCGTTTTCCGGATTACGAAGCCGTCGTGCCGATTGGCGCGGACAAGGAAGTGCGGGCGAATCGCGATGAGCTCCGCGCCGGCCTGCAGCGCGCGGCGATCCTCTCGAACGAGAAATATCGCGGCGTGAAACTCGAGGTCGGGCCGAACCGCCTGCGCATCGTTGCGCACAATCCCGAGCAGGAAGAGGCGGTCGAGGAAGTCGAGGCAAAGACCGGCGTTGCCGAGCTCAGCGTCGGCTTCAACGTGAATTACCTTTTGGACGCGCTCGGCGCGCTGACTGGCGACGACGTGCTGCTGTGCCTTCGCGATGGCCAGTCGAGCTGCCTGATCCGCAAGCCCGAGGGCGATGACACCCGACACGTCATCATGCCGTTGCGCCTGTAGCGCTCACGGTATCGCCGTTTCGCCGACCGCTGCTTTTGACGATCGCGCTCCCGCGTGCGGCTGCGCCAGCTAAGACTCGAGAATCTCCGCGCGTTCCAGAGCCTGGATCTGGATCTCGACCCGGGCTGGAACGTATTCGTCGGCGCCAACGGCGCCGGCAAGACGACGCTGCTCGAAGGCGCCTATCTTCTTTCGCACGCGAGATCGTTCCGGAGTGGCCCGAAAGATGTGCTGATCCGGCGCGGATCCGATGGATTCAGCGTTTACGGCCGCGTCGAGCGGGCCGGCATGTCCGAAGCGCTCGGGCTCGCCCGGGCGGGCGGCGCGCTCGAAGCGCGCATCAATGGGACGCCGGTCGCGATTGCGGACCTGCTGCGCCACGCCGCCGTAGCATGCTTCGAGCCGGGTTCGCATGAGCTCCTTTCCGGCGCTTCGGACATCCGCCGGCGATTCCTCGATTGGGGTGTGTTCCACGTGGAACCGGAATTCCTGCGCGTCTGGAGGGCATTCCAGCGCTCGCTGAGGCAGCGCAATGCGTTGCTCAGGGCGGGCGGCGGCGCTGGGGAGCTTGATTCCTGGGATCTGGAGTTCGCGCGCACCGGCGCCGAGCTCGGCGCGATGCGCGCGCGCTATGTCGCAGCGTTCGCTCCGATCGTGGTCGCGGCTTTGCAGGATCTGCTCGGCGAACTCGGCCAGGCGCGAATCACGCTGGAAACGGGCTGGCGGGGCGAGGGCGATCCGCTGGACGAGCTTTCCGCAGCGCGCGAGGAAGATCTCCGCCGCGGCTTTACGTCGCGAGGTCCGCATCGCGCCGACTGGTCGCTTTGGTTCGAGCAGGCGCCGCGGCGCGAACACCTTTCTAGGGGCCAGGAAAAGCTCTGCGCGCTTGCCTGCATCCTTGCCCAGGCGAGGGTGTATGCGGCGCAACGCGGCGAATGGCCGGTCATCTGCGTCGACGATCTTGCTTCCGAGCTCGACGCGCCCCATCAAGAGAAGCTCGTGCAGTCGTTGCGTGTCGTCGATGCGCAAGTTCTGATCACCGGCACGCACATGCCTCATGCGCTCGACGAGGCCAATGTCCACGCCGCGAGGTTCCACGTGGAACCGGGCAAGGTCAGCAGACTGCTATAATGAAGAGTTCGCCAACGCCAGCTTTTGGCGTGCGTTTCCTGCATCCCGGAAAACCATGACCGACCAGTACGATTCCAGTAAAATCAAGGTCTTGAAAGGACTCGAGGCCGTCCGCAAACGACCTGGCATGTACATCGGCGATACCGACGACGGTACCGGCCTGCACCACATGGTTTTCGAGGTCGTCGACAACTCGGTCGACGAGGCGCTGGCGGGCTACTGCGACCATATCGTGGTCACGATCCACACCGACGGATCGGTCACCGTGGTCGACAACGGCCGCGGTATTCCGGTCGACATGCAGCCCGAAGAAGGGCGCTCCGCTGCAGAAGTCGTCATGACCGTATTGCATGCCGGCGGCAAGTTCGACGACGACAGCTACAAGGTTTCGGGCGGCCTGCACGGTGTCGGCGTTTCGGTCGTCAACGCGCTGTCCGATCATCTGACGCTGACGATTTACCGCGACGGCCATGAGCACCGCCAGGAATACAGCCTGGGCGAGCCGCGATATCCATTGAAGGTCGTGGGTCCGTCGACCCGACGCGGCACCACGGTGCGCTTTCATCCGAGCCCGACGGTCTTCACCAACACCGAATTCCACTACGACATCCTGGCGAAGCGTCTGCGCGAGCTGTCGTTCCTCAATCCGGGCGTCAAGATCGAGCTCTACGACGAGCGCAATGACAAGCACGACGTGTTCCAGTATCAAGGCGGCATCCGCTCGTTCGTGGAACACCTTGCTCAGCTAAAAACGCCGCTACATCAAAAGGTTATAACATTTTCGGCGCAGAACGAGGGCACGACCGTCGATGTCGCGATGCAGTGGACCGATGCGTATCAGGAAACCACGTACTGCTTCACCAACAACATTCCGCAGAAGGACGGCGGCACGCATCTGGCGGGCTTTCGCGCGGCGCTGACGCGCACGCTGTCGAACTACATCGAAGCGGCCGGCATCCAGAGGACGGCCAAAGTCGCGCTGTCCGGCGAGGACATGCGCGAAGGACTCATCGCGGTTCTGTCCGTCAAGGTGCCTGATCCGAAATTCTCTTCGCAGACCAAGGACAAGCTCGTCTCGAGCGAGGTCAAGGGCGTCGTCGAGTCGATCGTCAACCAGAAATTCGAGGAATTCCTGCTCGAGAATCCGATCGAGGCGCGCGCAATCGCGGCCAAGGTCGTCGAAGCGGCGCGTGCGCGCGAGGCCGCGCGAAAGGCGCGCGAGATGACCCGCCGCAAAGGCGCGCTCGATATCGCCGGTCTGCCGGGCAAGCTCGCCGACTGCCAGGAAAAAGATCCCGCGCTCAGCGAGCTTTTCATCGTCGAGGGTGATTCCGCCGGCGGCTCGGCCAAGCAAGGCCGCAATCGCAAGAACCAGGCGGTGCTGCCGTTGCGCGGCAAGATTCTCAATGTCGAGCGCGCGCGTTTCGATCGCATGCTGGGCTCGGCCGAAGTCGGCACCTTGATCACGGCGCTCGGCACCGGCATCGGCCCGGACGAATTCAACGTCGACAAGTTGCGCTACCACCGCATCATCATCATGACCGACGCAGACGTCGACGGTTCGCACATCCGCACGCTGCTGCTTACGTTTTTCTACCGGCAGATGCCCGCGCTGATCGAGCGCGGCTATGTCTATATCGGCCTGCCGCCGTTGTACAAATTGAAGCAGGGCAAGCAGGAGGTCTATCTCAAGGACGACGCGGCGCTGAATGCGTATCTGATCTCGAACGCCGTGGATGGCGCCGAGCTCGTATACAGCGCGGATGCGCCGCCGATTTCAGGACCCGGCCTCGAGAAATTGATGGCGAGCTATCAGGCCGCTCTCGATCAGATCGGCCGCATCGGTGCGCGCTTCGA
>DASYJJ010000163.1:0-2001 GCA_035996605.1 Rhodanobacteraceae bacterium | reverse complement strand
TTCGATCTTCTGCGCAGCGACCACGCGGTTGATGTACGACTCGTTGACATCGACTTCGATTTCGAGCGAATCCATGTCGACGATCGTGCCGATGCCGGTGCGCGTGAAGCCACCGCCCGCCGAGAACGGCGAGACGATCTCGCCGACCTGTGCCGCCTTGGCGATGATCACGCCGGCAAACGGCGCGCGCACCGTGCAATAGTCGAGTTGCACTTGTGCGCCCTGCACGCCCGCCTGCGCCAGCTCGACCTGCCTCTTCTGCGTTTCGACGACGGCGCTCTGTGTTTCGACCTGCGTGCGCGCAAGCTCCACGGCCTGCTCGGAGACGAGCTTGCGCCCGACCAGATCTTCGGCGCGTTTCAGATCGCGCTGGTTCTGCGCGAGCTGCGACTGGAATTGCACCAGCTGCGCTCTTGCGGCCCGCAATTGCGCGTCGGCCTGCGCGAGGGCAGCTTTCTGCGCGGTGTCTTCGAGCAGCGCCAGCACCTGGCCCTGATCGACGTGCTCGCCTTCCTCGATCATCACGCTCGTCAGCGTGCCCGTGATCTGCGCCGAAACCGTCGCCTCGCGCCGAGCGGTGACATAGCCCGTTGCCTGAAGCACCGCCAGCGGACCCGAGCCGTCGGTCGAAGGCGCAACGGCGCTCGCAGCCTCGACCTCGAACGTCGCACCGCCGCGCAGGAACCACCAGCCTCCGGCAGCCAGCGCGATCAGCACCACGAGTGCGACGACGACGACGACCAGCCGCGAACCACGCCCGCGAGGGCGCTCTTCGCTGCGATCGATGCGCAGCTGGTGCAAGAGATCGGATTTCTCCACGTCGCTTCATTCCCTGGGCCGCTAACCTTTTATTTTGCCATAGAGTCGGCGGAGTTCCTCAGCCGTTCAAGGCGGACAGGTCATCGACTGAGGGTGACAACTGTCATTGACTGCCGCGCGTGGCATGGATGCGAGATGCCGGAATCGATCCACGAACCGCGTTTCCCGCAGACAGGCGACGAATCGGCCCAGTCCGGCGTTTGTCCTGACGCTCGAACGTACCGTTGCAACCCGATCGATCCTGCCGTCTCGTCCACCTGTCCGGTTTCATCTTCGTTTTCGTAATTCACACAGTCGATACGCGCTCGTCGCAGCGACATTGATCCCTTCGAAGGAACGACAGCATGAAGAGTCCAGGCCATGCGATACGGACGCGTTCGGAATCTTGCTCTTTGCACCGCGGGTTGAAAGCATTGCTCGGGTGCTCACTGGCCGTCGCTCAACTCTGCGCCGCACACGTCGCAGCCGCGAAACCTCTCGCGGCGAATCCAGACGCATCCACCGATGATTCAGCCGGGCGCACACGCCCGCTCGAGAACTACGGTCACCTCCCGCTGCGCTTCGAGGAAAATCGCGGACAGGTCGACGCGGCGGTGAAATATGTTTCGGTATCCGCAGGACTGACGCTGTTCCTGACGCCGACACAAGCCGTGATGTCCGTGCACGAACGCTCCGCGGTCCCGCCAAGTATCGTGCGCATGACTTTCGAACGAACCAGCGGCGCGAAATCGGTGATCGGCGAGGAGCCGGCGACGACGAAAAGCAACTATGTCGTCGGCAGCGACGCCACCGGATGGCGAACCGAAGTGCCCAATTTCTCAAGGGTTCGATATCACGACGTCTATCCCGGCATCGACGTCGTCTACTACGGCACCCAGCGGCAACTCGAATACGATTTCGTTCTCGCGCCCGGTGCCCGAGCGCAGGACATCGACGTCTCATTCGAAACCGATGGGAAGTTGGCTATCAATCGCGGCGGCGATCTGATCCTGCGCACCGCAGCCGGTGACTTGAAGCAGAAGAAGCCGATCGCCTATCAGATCATCGATGGCCAGCGCCGGTTCGCGTCGGCACGCTACGTGCGGCGCGGGCGTGGCGCGATTGGAATCGCGCTAGGCTCCTACGACCATCGTAGACCGGTGATCGTCGATCCGATCGTTCTTTCCTATGCGACATATTTGA
>DASYJJ010000162.1:0-10349 GCA_035996605.1 Rhodanobacteraceae bacterium | reverse complement strand
GAAGAGTCGGCATCCGGATCAGTCTCCGGACTGGGGACAGGATTCGGAGATCCGCGCGAAACGCGGCGCGGGGTGCCGCCGACCGTCGCTGCGGAGGCTTCTCGACAGCCGCCCGTCTCGCGAAGCTGCGCCCAACCAAGGCGTATGCACACCACTGTCTCGCCGTCGTCGCGGCGAACCGCTATCCTGCGCTTCCCGTTTCATCACGACAGGACGTTGCCATGACTCATCCCCTGTATTCCGCTTCCGTGCCGGTCTTCAAGCAGGCGCTCGGCGCGCTCGACGCGATCATCAGCAAGACCGAAAAATACGCGGCGGAGAAAAAGATAGAACCCGACGCATTGCTGCAGGCGCGGCTCTTCCCTGACATGTTTCCTTTCGTGCGCCAGGTGCAGATCGCCTCGGATTTCGTCAAGAGCGTGCCGGCTCGCCTCGCCTCGGTCGACCTGCCGTCGTATGAGGACAACGAGCGTACGTTCGCCGATCTGCACGCGCGTATTGCCAAGACGCTGGCATTCGCGAGCGGCATCGACGCCGCGAAATTTGTCGGCAGCGAACAGCGCGAGATCGTGCTGCGCCCCGGCACGCCGCGCGAGCGCCGTTTCGCGGGCGGCGAGTCGTATCTCCTGAGCTACGGCATTCCGCAGTTCTTCTTCCATGCGACCACCGCATATGCGCTGCTTCGCCACAACGGCGTGCCGATCGGCAAGCAGGATTACATGGGCGAAGGCTGAGCGCGGGTTCCGCACGATGCGCCGGCTTGCCGCTGGCGCATCTGCGCATGCATCTGCCACGCACGCGCCAGATTCGATTTCGCGCCGGACTTGCCGAGCTTTGCGACAATCCGATCCATGCGGTCGACCCGCTCCAGCGAATCCCAACCCCGCTTTCCGCAGCGCGTTTCGCACAATCTGTTTTTTGCGCTTCAACCCGGCGAGGAAGCCCGCGCGCGCATCAATGCCGAGGCACGACGATTAAGAGATGCGCATCCCGCGGCTGGCCGCTGGATCAATCCGCAGCGCTATCATCTGACGCTGAGCTTTCTCGGTGGACACGCGACTTTGCCCGAAGGGCTCGTCGCCGCTGCCGCTGACGTTGGCAATCGCGTGCGTGTTTCGTCGTTCTCGTTTGCGCTCGATATCGCAGGCAGTTTCGCCAATCGCGCGATTCCCTGGTGGATAGGTTGTCGCGAGATGCCGCCGGAACTCGGCGCGTTGTGGGACGCGATTTCCGCTGGTCTCGAGGGATGCGGCCTTCGTGCCACGCAGGATCGGGCGCCGCACGTTACTATTCTGCGCGATGCAGACCGGCTTCTGCCGACGACGCCCATCGGGCCGATCATCTGGCCGGTCGAAGAATTCGTACTGGTCGACAGCCTTCTAGGTCCCGAGCCGAACCATACCGTGCTGAGCCGGTGGCGACTGTCTAGATAGGTATAGAAGAATGCGGGCCGTCATCGGAATCGCGAACGATCGCGATGTCGGATTGCCCAATAGAGCGCAATGCCGTTCAATCCATCCTCATGAATCGGACCGATCAAACGCTTCCTGCGAAGCCTTTCCGCGGCCGGCTACTCGCAGAGGATGAGCCGCCGCCTTTCAGCGTCGAACGCGAAGACGGCAAATCGGCGTTCGTGCTGATTTGCGATCACGCAGGTCGGCGCATTCCGCGCTCGCTCGGTACGCTCGGTGTCGCAGAAGACGAACTCTCGCGGCATATCGTCTGGGATATCGGCGCGCGCGGCGTTGCGTCGCACGTTGCCGCGCATCTCGACGCCGTTTTCATCGCGCAGACGTATTCGCGGCTGGTCATCGACTGCAATCGACCGATCGGCGCGCCGACGTCGATCACGACGCGCAGTGAACGCACCGAAATTCCCGGAAATCGCGATCTCGCACCGGCAGAAACTTTGGCACGCGCCGAGGAAATTTTCGCGCCTTACCACCGCCGCATCGTCGGCGAGCTCGATCGCCGCCGCGCGATTGGACGACCGACACTGCTCGTCTCGATGCACAGCTTCACGCCGGTCTTCAATGATGTGCCGCGGCCCTGGCATATCGGCATGCTGTACAACCGCGACGCGCGCCTCGCGCACGCGCTGCTCTCTATCATCCGCGCGGAGGGTCGCTGGGTCGTCGGAGACAACGAGCCGTATTCGGTCAGCGATGGGACCGACTATGCAGTTCCTGTCCACGGCGAGCAGCGGGGCCTGCCTCACGTCGAGATCGAGATCCGCCAGGACCTGATCACCGACGATAAAGGACAGTCCGAATGGGCCGAGCGCATTGCCGGTTGGCTGCTGCGCGCGGAACACTCCGCATCATTCGACTGAGCGGAGGAACGCCATCGATCGCGTCAGGCCATGTGTTTACTGAACCGCCCGCGTTCATGCGCGGGGACGCATACTCGCATCGCCTTGGCAGATGCGGGAGATGCTCGTGAGATTGCCGTTGGGACGGCTCGCTGTTGCACTGACGCTGGCTGTGCCAATGGCCGTTTTCGCGGACGCACGCGTCGACGTCCAAAACGCATTCGGGCGCGTGATCGACGCGGGGGGTTTCCGCGCCGAGGCGACCGGTCGCGTTTTCGGTCCGGACTCGCCACCGATGTCGGGCCAGATCGACGTCGTGTTTCCAAATCGCATCCACGCGCGCACCGATACGATGGAATTCGTCGTGACTCCCGAGGGCGCATGGGTCAGCGCGCTCGGCGTGTGGGTGCCGGCGGATCGATCGTTGCTGCCGGTCACTGCGTTCGATCCGGCCGCGATGCGGAAGGCGATCGCTTCGATCGGCGATGTCCGCGAGGAAGGCACGTCGAAGACCGCCCAGTGCCCCGCGCGTGTCTATCGCTTTCGGGCAGCCGGACAGCTGCCGGGTGCCGACGCGAACGGCGACATGCGCGTATGGATTTGCGAGGCGAATGGCAAACCCGCTCGGCTCGAGGCGATCGACGCGCGCAACGGCAAAGAGCTCACCGTCGATTTCGACTGGTCGCATCGCGCCCGCGTGGACGCGCCGGACGAGTGATCAACGCGCCGCGCGGGGCTTTCAAGTCTTGAGGTAATGATCGAAGAACGCGATCGTGCGCGCCCATGCGAGCTTTGCCGCAACCGCGTCGTAGCGCCCCTCGCTCGTGTCGTTGTGGAAGCCGTGCTGAGTGCCCGGATACATGTTGAGGCTGTACGCGATTTCGTGTGCGTCGAGCGCGTTGCGGAAATCGGTGATGCCTGCGTCGATGTGCTCGTCCTTGCCCGCGTAGTGCATCGCAAGCGCTGCTTTCACGTTCGCGACTTTTTCGGGCGGTAGGGCAGCACCATAGAACGCGACCGCGGCGCCGATTTCCGGCCGCGTGGCCGCGCATTGCAGTGCGATGCCACCGCCGTAGCAGAAACCCACCGCGCCGATCTTTCCGCTGCAATCCTTGCGTCCCGCCAGGAATCCGATGCCGGCGATCACGTCGGCATCGATGACCGCCCGATCGGTCGCGGCAAAGAGATCGCGCGCCTTTTCCTGATCGGCGGGAGCGCCGCCGGCGACACTGAGCCCGTCCGGCGCGACCGCGAGATAGCCCGCGAGCGCGGCGCGGCGCGCGACGTCTTCGATGTGCGCGTTGAGCCCGCGATTTTCGTGGATGACCAAAACCCCCGGCAAAGCTTGCCCGGCGGATTTCGGCTTTGCGACGTACGCGCGCACGGGTCCGCGTGCGCCGGGATAGGTTGCGTAGCTCGTGTCGAGATCCGCATGATCCGGCGTGACTTGCGCCGCGCCCGCGTAGTTGCATTCGATCAGCGGCAGCAGCGACATCGCCGCTGCCGCGCTACCCGCAATGCCGGTCAAGCGCTGCAGAAAATCCCGCCGCGGCATGCTTCCATGGATATACAAGTTGTAAAGGTCGATGACACGCTGGTCCATCGGAAAAATCTCCGCTCGCGAACGTCCGGAGCTTAGCAACTCCGTGCACCCGCCTGCATGTTCAAAATCCCTCCGGAAACCCGTCCTTCTCGGACATGAGTGAGTTCGCTCACAGATCGCCGGCAACCATCGCGCAAGTCGCCTCCATCAGGCGGCCTCTGCAGAATGGCTGCCTGCTGCTGACCTCGTTTGGACGGCTAATTTTGACGCTTCCAGAGTGCCGGCGGCGGGCCTTCTGCAATGGCCGATCATTTCTCGCTTGCGCACGGCGCGAACTTGGGACTACTCTCGATCCGGACCTTGAAAAGTTAAGGAATGTCCGGCCCAGTCGTCGTCGCGGCGAGAACACGGAGCCTCTTCCTTGTTTTCAACGCATTCCCGCAATCGGGAGTCGAAGCGATGCCTGTCCGGTCATCCCCTTGAGGTTCATCACCCGTCCCGAGGGAGTGCAGACATGCGCAAGTCTCGATTCCTGAGTCGTGTTTTTGTTTCCTTGTTAGTCGCCGCGCTGGCCGCGACAGCAGCTGAAGCTGCGGCCCGGCCCGAAGGTACGTGCGCGCCTCCCGGCGCGTGGACGACCGGCGCGGATTTCCCCGGCACCGACGTACGCTCTTGGGGCGCGTTCTTCCCGCCGGATGGCAGGTTCTATCTCATGGGCGGTCGTGCCGACGATACCGCCGGCGACGACTTCAGCACCGTCAACATCTACGACCCCGCAACTGATACGTGGTCGCAAAGCACCGCGACATTCGAGGACAACCAGGTCAACAACATGGTCGGCGGCGTGCTGGATTTCGGCGGCACACAATTCATCGTCGTCGTGGGCGGTTCGGCAGCGGGCGCAACGACGGCATCGTCGGACACTCGCCAGTACGATCCGGTCGCCGATACGCTGACCGTGCTCGATCAGGATCCCTGGCCCGGCAATGTCGACGGCGCCATGTTGCCCGGAGGCGCTGCGGTAGTCGACAACAAGCTGTTTGTTTTCGGCGGGTTTGACATCAGCATCGGCATGCTAGACACGATCTATCAGTTCGATCCGTCCGCCGCAGCGGGCAGCCGCTGGACGACGATGACGGCGACGTTGCCGACGCCGATCGGCTACATCCCGACCAGCACGTCCAACGGTCTGATCTATCTCCTCGGCGGATCGACCTGGGATCCCGTGGGTGCAACGATCCTCGATTCGGCCGAATCGTCCGTGTACAGCCCGACTACGGACGCGGTTCAGCCGATCACTCCAATCCCACGTGCGACCGCTGAAACGCGCGCCGTCACCGTATTGGATGGCACCATCTGGGTGCTGGGCGGCGGACGCGATGCGCCGAATCCGAGCAACGAAGTGGATGTCTATGATCCCGTCGCCGATACCTGGACGATTGGACCGGCGTTCGTCAACGCGCGTCGCAATATCGCAGCCGACGTCGATCCTGCGACCGGCAATGTCTACGCGATCGGCGGGTACGACTCCACCGGCGCGCCGAGCGCATTCGACGAGATATTCGCAGCGTGCGCCCCGATCACCGATCGCATTTTCGCGGACGGCTTCGACGGACCCTGATTCGCCTTCAGGAAATTTTGTTCTCCTACGGCCGGTGGCGACACCGGCCGTTTCTTTTGATGCGGCGGCGTCACGTTGACACGCTCGAGCGCTGCTTCTGTTCCAGAAGCGCACAGCGCGCGGTTCACTTTGTAACGTCGGCGGACACCCGGCGCCCTCGGATTTTGCCGCGCTTGTGCGCGCGTTCGCGCGCGACTACGCTCGGATGCATGTGCGGATCCGGTTCCGAACTTGCAGAATGGCGCGACAGCGCATTGCGCTTCGAAAGCGCGCTCAATCAATGCGTGCTCGGCCTCGATCGCGCCGTCCGTCTGCTGACGATCGCCATTTTCGCGCGCGGACACGTGTTGCTCGAAGGCAATGTCGGCGTCGGCAAGACCACTTTGCTGCGCGCCGCCGCACGCGGGCTCGGCGGCGACTACGAGCGCGTCGAAGGCACGATCGACCTGATGCCGCAGGACCTGGTCTACCACACGCACATCGATCGCGACGGAAAACCGCGCGTCGATCCGGGACCGCTTCTGACGCACGGCGAATCCCTTTCGGTATTCTTCTTCAACGAGATCAACCGCGCCCGCCCGCAAGTGCACTCGCTGCTGTTGCGCGTGATGGCCGAGCGCACGCTGAGCGCATTCAACACGGAATTCCGGTTTCCCTATCTGCAGGTGTTCGCCGATCGCAACCGGGTCGAGAAAGAGGAAACGTTCGAGCTTCCTGGCGCCGCGCGCGATCGTTTCCTGATGGAGATCGAAATCGCGCCGGAGGACACTGCCGACGTGCACCGCCGTCTGACCTTCGACGCGCGCTTTCACGACACCGACATTCTCGTCGCCGAAGTGCCGGCGGCGATGCTCGATCACCGGAATCTGCCCGCGGTTGCCGCGATGATCCAGGCCGAAGTGCGGGCAGGGCCCGCGGTTGAAGAATTCGTCGACCACCTGCGCCGTGCGACGCATGATCCGCGCAGCTACGGCATCGCGCTCGACGGCGTCGATATGAATGATCTGATCGCGACGGGCGCGAGCCCGCGCGGCATGAGCATGCTGGTCCGGGCCGCAAAGGTTTCAGCGTGGCTCATTGGCCGCACGGATCTTTCGCCGGAGGATCTGCGCGCGGTGTTTCACGAGGTCATCGCGCACCGCGTTTTTTTCACGCCGATCTACGAGTTGCAACGCGGTCGGATCGGCCGCGAATTTACGGCAGCGGTATTGCGGGCGGTGCCGGCGCCCTGAGGAATTTCTGGTGGCCGACGCAAGCGCCGTGTTCGTCGAGTATCGCGTCCGCTGGAAGACTTCGGGCCTGCGGCCAGGCGCGTTTCGTGGTTTGCATGCGGGGGCGGGCGACCACATCCGTGCCAGCGTTCCGCTGCACGAGCACGCCGATCCGCGCCGACTCGATTTGCGCGCCACAATTCGCGATCCGTTCGGCGGCTTATGGGTGCGCGAGTTCGAGCAGGATTCCGCGCTGAAGGTTGTCGTGCTGGCGGATGTCTCCGCGTCGATGGCGTACGTTGGGCGCAACGACAAGGTCGAGGAACTGCGGCGCATCTCGGTTGCGCTCGCACGCAGCGCATGGCGCAACGGCGATGCATTCGGATTCTATGCCGCCAGCGAGACGCCGCAATTCGATTTGATGTTGCCCGCGCACGTCAACCGCGGCGCGGGCGACTGGATCGAGCGCAAGCTCGCGCATTTCGAGCCGAGCGGCAGCAGCGCGCGTGGCCTCCTGAGCACGATTCCTTTTTTGCCGCATCGACGCGCACTCGTATTCGTCGTTTCGGATTTCCACTGGCCGCGCGAGGATCTGCCTGATTTGTTACGTGGGCTCGCCCACCATGCCGTCGTTCCGATTGTGTTGTGGGATCCCGCCGAAGTGGATGCGATTCACCGATACGGGATTGCCGTATTGCGCGATCTCGAGAGTGGCGAACGCCGATTCGTGTGGTTGCGGCCGGGATTGATTGAGGGATTGCGCGCCCGGCGCCGGCATCGCGAGGAGGACTTGCGCAAGGCCTGTCGAAGCGCGGGTTGCGCGCCATTTTTCGTACGCGGCCGATTCGATCCGGCGTCGCTCACGCGTCATTTTCTGGAGATCGCGGCGTGAAGCGCACTTTCGTCCTATGCGCGATTTTTGCCGCGGCGATAGCGCTGCACGCGCGTGCGGCCAGCCAGGACATCAGTGTCGACGTGACGCTGCGCGACGCGGGCTACATGCTGGGCGATCTGCTCGATGAGCGTGTCGAGATAGACGTGCCGGGATCGCTGCGGATCGATCCGGAGTCATTGCCGTTGCCAGGCCGCGTCGCGCCGTGGCTCGAGGTGCGGCGCGTGACGCTGCAACCGCGCGAAGTGTCCGGAGCGCAGCAGGTCGTAGTCACCTATCAGATTTTCGCGGAGAGCGAGGAAGCGGCCCACGTAGCGTTGCCGGAATTCGAATTGCGTGTTCGCGACGGTGCGGACGTACGCACGGTGAATGTACCGTCGCGATCGTTTCTGCTCTCACCGGCGTTGCCACCGGCATTGACGGATCAGGATCGCGAGTTGCGGCCTTCGCCGGCACCGACGCTCCTGCCTATGTCGAGGAACGTCGCCGCCGCGCTTGCGAGTTTCGTGCTTGCGCTCGCTTGCGCGATTTATCTTTTGTGGCGTTACGATCGGCTGCCGTTTCTGCCGCGCGCGCCCGGACCGCTGGCGCGCACATGGCGGCGTTGGCGGCGCGGACTTCGCGGTTTGTCGTCCGATCAGCACGCCGCCTTGCTGCGCGATATGCATGTTGCATTGAGCCGCAGCGCGGGCGAGACACTCTATCCATCGACCCTGGAACGTTTGTTCGAGCGAGCGCCGTATCTTGCGCCTTTGAGAGAACGTATCGGTCCTCTGTTCGCGGCATCGTGGAGCTCGTTCTACGAGGCCAGCGAGCAGATGCCGCCTTCAGTCGTCAGCGTGCTCGCGCTGCTGCGCGAGGCGGCGGATCGCGAACGCGGTGTGCCATGTTGACGCACCTGCACTGGACCTACCCGTGGGCGCTCTGGGCGCTGCCGCTCGCCGTGCTTCCGTTGTTCGACTACGGCGCGCGCACGTTCGCGTATCCGCGCACAGCGGATTGGCCGGCGGATAGGGCGTCGTCAGTGCTGCGCGCGTTGTTGCGCGCGGCAGGAGCATTTTGTGTCGCGGCGCTCGTCGTGGCATCGGCCGCGCCGTATCTCGAGGGCGGCTCGCAGACTTTGTCGGGGCAGGGCGCGGAAATCGTCATCGTGCTCGACCGGAGCGGCAGCATGTCCGAACCACTGATAGGCACGACAGGCGCGAACGATCATCACGAAAACAAGATCAACGCCGCACGGCGGGTGCTGCTCGCATTCATGCAGCGCCGACCCGGCGATACGTTCGGCATGACCACTTTCAACGCATCGCCGATCGGCGTCGCCCCGTTAAGCGAAGATCGCGGCCTGGTCGAAGCCGGTCTCGTCAGCGCCGAAGCGCGCAGCGAAGGATATACCGCGCCGGCAAGTGCACTCGCGCTCGCGCTCGACTATTTCCGTGAGCGCCCGCTCACTGCCGCGCGCATCGTGCTTCTCGTTTCCGACGGCGGCGCGACGATCAAGGAGGAAAATCGCGAGAAGCTGCGTGCGCTCTTTGCCGAGCGGCATGCGACCCTGATCTGGATCTACACGCGCGGCGACGAGGAACCGAGCATCCTTGCGCCGCGGCGGAACGCTTCGACCGATAGCCTTTCGCTGCACGAATTCTTCGGCAACATGGGAAGCCCTTACGAGATGTTCGAAGTCACGAGCCCGGAAGGTCTCGAGCGCGCCGTCTCCGAAGTCGGGCGCATGACGAATTTGCCCACGCGTTACGAGCAGCGTTTGCCGCGCCGCGATCTTGCCGAGCCATTGTTCGCGCTGGCGCTTGCAGGCATTTGCATACTGATCGCGGCGCGCTCGCTGGAGGTTCGCGAATGGCAGGTCTGACGCGCTGGACGACACCGCTCGCCTGGGTGCTGTTGTTCGTCGCACTCGCGGCATGCATCGTTTTTTCGGCACAAGGATTCGCGACGCTCCGCGTCAATTCTTCGATCCGCGCCCGCAAGGTTGAAGATATGAAGCCATTGCCGACGAATCCTTTGGCGCGATACGCGGCCGCGTGGGATCTGGAGCGGGCGCAACATTTCGATCAGGCGGTTGCGCTCTTCACCGAAGTCCGCGGCGCCGCGGATCAGACTCTTGCGGCGAACGCGTGGTTTGCAGTCGGAAACGTGTATTTCGAGAGCGGCATCAAGGCGAGCAGGGACTCGATGCACGAAGGACCGAGCGAGAACGCCGAGTTCGATCTCGCGCGCGATGCGTACCGTGCCGCGTTGCGCATCGATCCTGAATTGCACGGTGCGCGCTACAACCTCGAATTGCTCGAACGCCTGGCGCCGGCTCGGCCGGGCGAGGGCTGGCGTCGCAATACCGATCCGATCTCGATACAGCCGGATCGGCATAACGGCTGGACGACGATTCAGGAAAGCGCAAAGCGCGGCCTGCCATGAAGTATTTCCGCGACGCCATTGGTTTCGTGATCTCGCGACGCCTTTCGTTGCTGCTGCTGGCCGCGCTCGCGCTGCTCCCAGTATTTTTCGCGCCGCGCAGTGTCTTGCCCAGAGGCACGTTTTCCTGGTTGTTCGTGATCGATATCAGCGAAAGCATGAATGTGCGCGATGTCGATGCACGCAATCCTTCGGAGTCTCGCCTGGACCGGGCGAAGACCTCGCTCATTGCCGCGATGGCGAGCTTGCCGTGCGGTTCGCGAGTCGCGATCGCTCTCTTCGCTGGCACCGACACATTGACGCTGTTCGAGCCGATCGAAGTGTGCCGCCATTTTCCCGCGATC
>DASYJJ010000161.1:0-3074 GCA_035996605.1 Rhodanobacteraceae bacterium | reverse complement strand
ATTCACGCGCGATACTTCGGCCGCGCGCGTGTATTTCGCTTCGAGCGCGAGGCGATCGACGGCGGGCGGTTTGGTGTTCGGCATTTCCATGTAGCTGGTGATGCCGCCGGCCAGACACGCGCGCGATTCGCTTTCGATATCGGCCTTGTAGGTAAGGCCGGGTTCGCGGAAGTGCACCTGATCGTCGATCATTCCGGGCAGCAGCCAGCGGCCCTTGGCGTCGAGCACGCGCTCGCCGCCGCGCGCGGTGAGGCTTTGTCCGATGCGGTGGATGCGGCCGTCGCGGATGCTGACGTCGGCCGATTCGCGGCGGCCTTCGTTGACGATCTCGGCGTTGGTGATCAACCAGTCAGTCATCGTTGCGTGCAGCTCCTGTCGCCGCGTGCGGCCACCATTCGAAATGTTCCGGAACCGGATCGATGCCGCCGGCGCAGAGCGGCTGGCAGCGAAGGATACGGAGAAGTCCAAGCCAGCCGCCACGCGCCGCGCCGAAGCGCGCGATGGCGACGCGCGCGTAGTCCGAGCAGCTCGGATGGAATCGGCAGCGCGCTCCGAAGAGCGGGCTCAGCCAACGTTTGTAACATTGCAGCATCAGGATGACGATGCGCGACACGAGCGTTCGACTCCGGATCCTCAAGGCGCGACGAGAGTATGCATCGGCGCCCGCGGAACAGCGCGAGCGCGGCGGGAGTATGCATCGGCACTTGCGGCAACAGCGCGTCCGCGGCCCGGTTGTTGGCGAAAATCCGCCTGGCGCGGCGACCCGAGCGCGCAGGCGCGCCCACGCAGGCGCCCGTCGCCACAGGGATTTCGGCGGTTGCCGGGGGGTGGGACTTAGGCTATAACACGCGGCCGCCGAAAATCGAGGTGGACGCAAGCAATGGCAAAGAACAAACCGGCGCGACCCAATCGCGCCAATCAGGCGAAAGCTCCAGCGCGCAGCAAGACCGTCGCGCGCGCTGGCGCGGCCAAGGCGCACAAGGCGCCGTCGAAGTCCGTCGCAAAGGCGAAACGGGCGCCTGTCGCCGTGAAGAAAGTCGCGAACAAACCCGCGAGCAAGGCGGTCAAACCCGCCGCGAAACCGACGCCAGCAAAAGCGCCGGTCAAGACAGCGGCCGCGACGAAAAAGGCCGTCGTCGCGTCGAAACCATCAGCAAAGCCCAGCAATCTCGAAAGGCAGTCCGGGAAATCAGTGAGTACGAGCAAGCCCTCCGTTACAAGTTCAGCAACCTCCAAAGGCGCCAAGGCACGTGCCGTGGCGCCGGCAACCGACAGCGGCGTGACCATGCAGGACGGGCGCTATGCGCTGCCGACCACGGTCCGCATCGAGCTACCGAACGGCTACAAGCCGACGGGGAAAGAGGAATACATGAGTCCGCGCCAGCTCGAATACTTCCGGCGCAAGCTCGGCAAGTGGCGCGAGGAACTGGTCGAGGAAAGCCGCCAGACGATCGAAAGCCTGCGCGACGAAGTGCGTGACGTCGGCGACGAAGCCGAACGCGCGACGCGCGAGACCGAGAATTCGCTCGAACTGCGCACTCGCGATCGTTACCGCAAGCTGATCGCCAAGATCGACAAGGCGTTGAAGCGCATCGAGGAAGGCCGCTATGGATACTGCGAGGAAACCGACGAGGAAATCGGCCTCGAACGTCTCGAAGCGCGCCCGATCGCCACTCTTAGCCTGGATGCGCAGGAGCGTTGGGAACATCGCCAGAAACAGATGGGCGACTGAACGCGCGTCGTTCGCCGTCGCAGGTTGATCATGAACGCCCCGCCATCGCGGGGCGTTTGCTTTGGGCGCGTTCAAGCATGCCCGGCTGGCTCCCGCGATGGCACTCTGGCAGGCTAGGACTCGACGACAGGAGGTCGGCCAACGTGAGCGAGCGCAAGTATTTCGGCACCGACGGCATCCGCGGCCGCGTCGGCGAGTGGCCGATCACCGCGGAGTTCATGCTCAAGCTCGGCCGCGCGGTCGGATCGGTGCTCGCCGGGCCGAAACACAAGGCGACTGTCGTCATCGGCAAGGACACGCGCGTGTCCGGCTACATGTTCGAGTCTGCTCTCGAAGCCGGCCTTGTCGCGGCCGGTGCCGACGTACGCCTGCTGGGACCGATGCCCACGCCGGCCGTTGCGTACCTGACGCGAAGTCTGCGCGCGAGCGCCGGCATCGTGATCAGTGCCTCGCACAATCCGCATCAGGACAACGGCGTCAAATTCTTTTCCGCTTCGGGCGAGAAGCTCGACGACGATGTCGAGCAGGCGATCGCGCGCGAGCTTGAAGCGGCATTCACGACCGTCGATTCCGAAGCGATCGGCAAAGTCATCCGCGTCGAGGACGCGGCTGCACGCTACACCGAATTCTGCAAGTCGACCGTGCCGTCATCGTTCAGCCTGCGCGGTGTTTCGATGGTGCTCGACTGCGCGCACGGCGCGACGTATCAG
Source organism: Rhodanobacteraceae bacterium (assembly GCA_035996605.1). Taxonomy (GTDB): domain Bacteria; phylum Pseudomonadota; class Gammaproteobacteria; order Xanthomonadales; family Rhodanobacteraceae; genus Dokdonella_A. Next base: position 632 of record DASYJJ010000161.1, on the reverse strand, counting down.
ATCGCGCCGAAAGTGTTTGCCGAGCTCGGCGCGAATGTCGAGGCGATCGGCATCAGGCCCGACGGTCTCAACATCAATCGCGATGTAGGCTCGACGCGGCCGCAGGCGCTGATGCGCGCGGTCATCGAAACCGGCGCCGATCTCGGCATCGCGTTCGACGGCGACGGCGATCGCGTGCAGATGGTCGACGGCCGCGGCGTTCTGGTCGATGGCGATCAGCTTCTTTATGTCCTCGCGCAGGATTGGCACGCTAGCGGTCGCCTGCGCGGTCCGCTGGTTGGAACGCTGATGAGCAACTACGGTCTCGAGCGTGCGATGCGAGAGCTCGACGTGGCGTTCCTTCGCGCCAATGTCGGCGACCGCTACGTGCTGCAGCAACTCAAGGAAAACCGCGGCGTGCTCGGCGGCGAAACATCCGGACATATACTTACCTTGGATCGCGCGACCAGCGGCGATGCGATCGTCAGCGCGCTGCAGGTACTCGACGCGCTTGCACGAAACGGACAGCGCCTGGACGAAGCCGTTGCCGGAATGCGCAAGATTCCGCAGACGACAGTGAACATTCGTGTCGCCGGCGGCGCGGCGCTGGTTGCCGATGCCGGAGTGCAGCGTGTGCTCGAGCGCGTGCGCGG
>DASYJJ010000160.1:0-5385 GCA_035996605.1 Rhodanobacteraceae bacterium | reverse complement strand
GTTGCGCGAGCAGCTCGAAGCGATTCGAGTCGATTTCGGACCGGTTCTGCGCGACAAGAATGCGATGGTCAGCCTGGAGCAGGTGATTCGCGAACTGCATGAATCGCAGAATCCGGTGGGAAGTCCGATCATTCTCAACGGCACGCCGTTCGGATTCTTCGCCAATCATTCGCTGGTCATGGCGAACTACATCTCGCGTGCGAATGCGGCGGTCATCGATCTTCGCGAACTGCTGCGACGCGGATGATAGGAAACGGATGATCGCAAGTACGGAAATCGGCAGGCGCATTTCGTCGCGCCGCTGCGAAAGCCGCGCGCCTTCGAATTCCTGCCTTTAGTGCAGACGTGAATCCGCGACCATCACCCGCCGTCGAGTTGCCCGTCTGGCGCGCTGTCGTCCAGCATCCGCTGTTTCTCGGCATCGTGCTGCTCGTGCCGATCATTTTCCTGCTGCCGCCGCTGCCGATCGACGAGACGCGCTATCTCGCCGTCGCCTGGGAAATGCACCGCACCGGCGAATTTCTGGTGCCCCATCTCAACGGCGAGCTCTATCCGCAAAAACCGCCGCTGCTGTTCTGGCTGATCAACGCGGGCTGGCTGGTGACGGGCGTGCATGCGTGGACAGCGCGCGCGATGACGCTGCTTTGTTCGGTGTTGAGTCTCGTGCTGCTGACGCGGCTGGTGCAGCGCGTTTCCGGTTCGGCGAATGCGGCGCGGGCATCCGCAGTGCTGCTGCTCGGCATGCTTTATTTCGCGACTTTCGCCAACGCGATTATGTTCGATGTGCTGCTGACAACGTGCGTCCTGGTTGCGTTGCACGGCGTCCTCGATCTCGTCGAAGACAGGCGCGGGCGCGGCATCGTGCTGGCGGGTCTCGGCGTCGGTCTTGGCGTCCTCACCAAGGGGCCGGTCCTATTGCTCGACATCGGTTTCGCCGCGCTGCTCGCGCCTTGGTGGACCCGCGGCATTCCGCGTGGCAACGGCCGCTATTTCGGCGTGCTCGCGGCGGCGCTCGCGCTCGGAATCTTGATAGCGCTCGCATGGGCGATCCCGGCCGCTCTGCACGGCGGTCCCGACTACGCGCACGCGATCTTTCTCAGCCAGACATTCGATCGGATACAGGGCGTCAAGACCGGAACGCACGCGCAACCTGCGTGGTGGTATGTCGTCTGGTTACCGGTGATGCTGCTGCCTTGGCCGCTGGTGTTGCGCGGCGGTTGGACTGGGCTGAGGAATGTCCTGAAAGAACGCGGCACGCGACTTGCGATTGCATGGGTCTTGCCGGCCCTGATTGTTTTCTCGTTCATCGGCGGCAAGCAGGCGCATTACCTCTTGCCTTTGCTGCCTGGCATCGCGCTGCTGCTTGCGATGATGCTGGAAAAGTCGGCGTACACGGTGCGTACGGGACTTACGGCGTTCGTGCTGATCATTGTTGGAATCGGACTTGCGTTGTTGCCGAGTTATGCGGCGACGCGGACCGATCTCGCATTCGTGGCCGGCACATCTGCGTGGTGGGGCGCGGGCGTCGCTGTTATCGGGATCGCACTGCTCGCCGGCGCCAAGCGCATCCGGGACCCGTTGTGGCCCGCACTGGCGACGGTCGCGACCGTACTGCTGTGCAAGCTCGCGCTGATTCAAGGTCCGGGCGTGCGCTACGACGTTCGTTCGGTCGCCGCGCAGGTGCACGCTGCGCAGGAGCGTGGTCAGCCGATCGCGCATGTCGGCTGGCATCACGGCGTCTACGAATTCGCCGGTCGCCTCGCCCAGCCGCTGCCGGCGTTGACGCTGCAGGAATTGCCGGCGTGGGCCGCGGAGCATCCGGACGGACTCGTGATCAGTTTCTATCGGCGGTTTCGATTCCGCGCCGAGCCGATCTATTCGCAGCCGTTTCGTGGCGTGCAGGTGTCGATATGGAACGTGCGCGAGGCGCTTGCGTCGGGTGTCGATCCGAACGCAAGTCACGCGCGCGACGACAGCGAGGATATGTCCGACGACGATTGAGGATGTTCGCCTCTCCCGCTTCGCGGGAGAGGCCGCCCGAAGGGCGAGTGAGGGAGCTTGTGGCGGTAACTCGAATTGCCCTCACCCCAGCCCTCTCCCGCAAGCGGGAGAGGGGGCCGGAGCGGCAAGCGGGAGAGGGGAACCGCGCTTCAGAATGCGGGTTTCTCCGGTGCTGCGGCATAGCGATCGACGCCCGCGCCGATTTCCTTCTTGCCTTCCTCAGCGCCTCGCCAGCCTTCGATCTTGACCCATTTGCCTTTTTCCAGATCCTTGTAATGCGCGAAGAAATGCGCAATCCGATCGAGCGTAAGTTCCGGCAGGTCGCGCACCGATTCGATGTCGCGATAAGCGGGGAACACCTGCGAAACCGGGACTGCGATCAACTTCATGTCCTCGCCAGCCTCGTCGGTCATGTTGAGCATTCCGACCGGACGGCAACGGATCACGGAGCCCGGAATCAGCGGCACCGGCATGATCACGAGCACATCGAGCGGATCGCCATCGCCGCCGAGCGTGCGTGGCACGTAACCGTAGTTGCACGGGTAGCGCATCGGCGTGGTCAGCACGCGATCGACGAAGATCGCGCCGGTGGCCTTGTCGACCTCGTACTTCACGGGTTCTTCGTTCATCGGAATTTCGATGACGACGTTGATCTCGTTGGGCACGTCGCGGCCGGCGGGAACTCGGTCGAGAGCCATGGTCACTCCTGAAATCGTCGATTCGGCCGGTGGTTTCGCCGGCGCGCGCGGGGCGCGAAGGATAGTGCAAAGTCGCGCGGCTTGGCAGCCGACGCGCCGAGCAGGCCTGAATCAGTGAACGCCGCAGACGAAAAATGTCGCCGCACAAGGCCGTGCCACGCCGGCCTCGCGCGAATGCTCCGCGTATCTCGCGCAAAAGCAGCCTCGATAGGCGTCTAGGACTTCAGCGCAGCCTTCAGCTTGTCGACTTGTTCCGGAAAACCTTGTCCGTTCTGCTCGAGCGTGTCGGCGACGACCTTTTCGGCATCGGCCTGCCGGTGCAGCGCCTTCAGCGCTTTGACGCGTTGCATGGCGACTTCTAGCCGATTCTCGCCATAGGCTTTCTCGGCCGCTTTTTCGAACAGCGGGAGTGCCTCGGCAGGTTTGTCGCGTTCCAGCAGACTCTTGCCGAATCGGTACGGATAGACGTAATCGTCCGGATACGCCGCGATCAGTTTCGGATAGAGAGCATCGAGCTCGTCCATGCGCTTTGCGCGAACGAGGTAGACGCGGAGGTTGTCTGCCGCGTTGCGATCCTTCGCGAGATCATCGCCAAGACGCTTGCGCGTATGTTCGATCGCGCGATCCAGCACGGCCGTTTCGCCTTTGGCGTCTCCGAGTGCAGCGTCGACATCGGCGGTCACGATGACGCTGCTGCGCTGATCGGCGCAGGGCGGTTTCGCGACGAACACGTCGTGATCAAGCAGGTGTTCCAGTGCGGGTTTCTGCGCGGCAAGCATGGGCTTGCGCTCGCCTTCGGGCATTTTCTCGCTGGCTTCGAGCAGGTTGTCGACGACGTACGGCCGGTCGCAACCGATATCGCCGGCGAGCACTCGCTTCGCGGCGGCGACCGCGGCTGCGTTCTCTTTCGCCTTTATCGCGCGGGCAAGGTCGAGACGGGCGAGCCAAAGCGAAATCGTTGAATTCTTCGCGGCGCCGTTCCGCGCCGCAGTCGGCAGGCTCGCGTACCAATCGAGGCCGGCCTGACCTTCCTTGCGCGCTTCGTAGGATCCGAGAACCGTGGCCATCGCATCCGCGTTGCCGGCGACGGCGCTTGCCTTGAGCTGATCCAGCGTGTGGCTTCCCGCGAGAATTTTCTCGATCGCCGGATAGAACTTCGGGCGGGCCTGCTCGCCGAGAATCCGGCCGAGCTCATCGCCGTTGTCGTTGAGCACGACATAGGCGGGGAGCGCCTTCACTTCGAGCTTCTTCATCCACGCCGCGCCGTCCGGCGAATCGGCATCGACTTCCGTCACCACGGTGCGCGCTTCGACGGCCTCCCATTCGGCGCCATTCAACACGTGCGTCATCATGAAATAGCACGAGTAGCACCAGGGCGCGCCGAAATCGATCAGGACAGGCTGATGGGTTTTCTTCGCCTGAGCGAGCGCTTCGTCGACGGTAGCGGGCGAGTTGGCGAACGCCGGCATCGAGAGCGCAAGCGCGAGCAGGGTGAGTTTGATTTTCATGGTTGCGCGCCTTTCAAATGATCCCAGAGGAATGTGTACGCCATCGCGTGCATGTAGGCCGATTGCTTGTTGTCGGCGGCGCCGCCATGGCCGCCCTCGGTGTTTTCGTAGAACCAGACGTTGGTGTAGCCGAATTCGTGCATCCGGGCCGCCATCTTGCGCGCCTGCACCGGGCCGACGCGATCATCGCTTGTGGACGTATAGAAAAGTACCGGCGGATAGTCCTTGCCTTTTTCGACGTTCTGATAAGGCGAGAAAGTTTTGATGAACGCCCACTCTTCGGGTTTGTCCGGATCGCCGTATTCGGCGATCCACGACGCACCGGCGGAAAGGTGCGTGTAGCGTTTCATGTCGAGCAGCGGCACTTCGCAGACGATCGCGCCGAAAAGCTGCGGGTATTCGGTCAGCATGTTGCCCATCAAGAGACCGCCATTGCTGCCGCCGAGCGCACCGAGTCTCGCGCGCGACGTGATGCCGCGCACGACGAGATCCCCGGCGACGGCCGCGAAATCCTCGTACGCGCGCAGACGATTTTCACGCAGCGCGGCCTGATGCCAACGCGGACCGTATTCGCCGCCGCCGCGGATGTTGGCGACGACATACACGCCACCGCGCTCGAGCCATGCGCGGCCGACGCTGCCGCTGTATCCGGGGACTTCCGAAACCTCGAAACCGCCGTAGCCGTACAGCAAAGTCGGATGGCTGCCGTCAGTTTTTAATCCTTTCGGTGCGACGACGAAATACGGCACACGCGTGCCGTCTTTGGAGGCGACGAAATACTGATGCACGTCGAGGCCTTTCGCGTCGAAGAACGCGGGCGCGTGTTTGATCGGCTTCGCGTGGTCCTCGCTGGCCAGCGAGCCGTAATAAAGCGTGGTCGGCGCCAGATAGCCCGTTACGGTCAGGAAATAATCGTCGGAGGAATCGGCGTCGATGCCGTCGGCGGAGACGGAGCTGAGCGCCGGCGCGCCGCCGAGCGGTTTGTGCTGCCACTTAGTGTGGGCGTGTCCTGGTGGCGTCAGAACTTCCTGACGACTTGCGACGTTGTCGAGCAGATTCAGTATCAAGTCGTGGCGCGTCCACGAATAGTTGGACAGCGACGTCGTATCGCTCGGCGTAAACAGCGCCGTCATTTCGCGCTTGCCGGCCATGAAATCGTCGAAATGTGCAGCGAGCAG
>DASYJJ010000159.1:0-5867 GCA_035996605.1 Rhodanobacteraceae bacterium | reverse complement strand
CGCCGATCTCAAGGACAACATCAACGCGATGATCGGAACGCTGCGCGCGACGACCGAAACGAGTCGCGAGCAGGATTGGCTGAAGACCAACCTCGCGCAATTCAGCGGCATGATGCAGGGCCAGCGCGATCTGATCACGCTTGGCAGCACGCTGTTGTCGGAATTGGCGCCGCTCGTCAACGCGCAGCAGGCGCTGATGTACGTCGTCGAAAGCGACGAAGACGACGACCGGCCGCGCCTGCGCAAACTTGCCGGTTATGCCGATCCCGGCGGCAGTGCGGCGGAGACGACGCTCGAATTCGGCCAGGGCCTGATCGGCCAATGCGCCGCACAGGCGCGCATGATCCTCATCGAAGATGTCTCGTCGGGCGTCGGGCAGATCCAGTCGGGCCTGCTGCGGCTCACGCCGCGCAGTGTCATCGTGTTGCCGGTTCTGTTCGAAGATCAGATCAAGGCCGTTCTCGAGCTCGCCACGCTCTCCGAGTTCACCGCCTCGCAGCTTGCGTTTCTCGAGCAGCTTTCCGGAAGCATCGGCATCGTCTTGAACACGATCGAAGCGTCGATGCGCACCGAGCGTCTCCTTTCGCAGTCGCAGAAACTCGCCACGGAACTGCAGTCGCAGCAGAAGGAGCTGCAGCAGACCAACGAGGAAATCGCGCTCAAGGCCGCGATGCTCGCCGAGCAGAAGGCGGAGGTCGAGACCAAGAACCAGCAGATCGAGCAGGCGCGTCGCGCGCTGGAGGAAAAGGCCGCCGAGCTTGCGCTCACCTCGCGTTACAAGTCCGAATTCCTCGCCAACATGTCGCATGAGCTGCGCACGCCGCTCAACAGCATCTTGATCCTCGGCCAGCAGCTTGCCGAGAATCCGGAGGACAACCTCAGCGCGCGCCAGGTCGAATTCGCAAAAACGATCCACGCGGCCGGCACCGATCTTCTGCATCTGATCAGCGACATTCTGGATCTTTCGAAGATCGAGTCGGGCACGGTCACGGTCGACAGCGAGGACATCGCGTTCACGCACCTGCACGAAAACATGGAGCGCGGATTCCGCCACGAAGCGGATCGGCGCGGCCTCGAGTTCAGCGTCGATTTCGCCGCCGAGCTCGGGCGATCACTCACATCCGATCCCAAACGCCTGCAGCAGATTCTGAAGAATCTTCTTTCGAACGCGCTCAAGTTCACCGAGCGCGGCAGCGTGAAGCTTTCTGCGCACATCGCGCGAAGCGGCTGGACGGCGGGTCACCCGGTGCTCGATCACTCGGCTACCGTCGTTGCGTTCGAGGTCGCGGACACCGGCATCGGAATCTCGCCGGACAAGCAACGCATCGTGTTCGAAGCGTTCCAGCAAGCGGACGCCGGCACCTCGCGCAAATACGGCGGCACCGGGCTTGGCCTTGCGATCAGCCGCGAAATTGCCGGCCTGCTCGGCGGCGAGTTGCGCTTGCGCAGCGCAGTCGGCAGCGGCAGCACATTTATCTTGTATCTGCCGCTGCACTACGTCGGCAGCGATTCGCGCGACCGCTTGCCACAACCTCATGGAAACCGATCGGTGGCGACCGACGGCATCCCGGCACCGCCCGCCGAGACCATCACCGACGATCGCAGTGCACTCGATCCGACGCGGCCGACATTGCTGGTCGTCGAGGACGACGCGCGTTACGCGATCGTGATGCGCGATCTTGCGCGCTCGCGCGGATTCAACGTGCTGGTCGCGCAGCGTGGCACCGATGCGCTGCATTTCGCGCGTCAGTACCGGCCTGCCGCGATTTCGCTCGATATCCATTTGCCCGACATGCTCGGCTGGGCCGTGCTCTCACAGCTCAAGCAGGATTCGCAGACGCGCCACATTCCGGTGCAGATCGTCACCGTCGACGAGGAGCGCCATCACAGCCTCGAGCGCGGCGCGTTCGCATATCTTGCGAAGCCTGCGACGTCGGAGTCGATCAGCGAAGCGCTGGAGCGCATCCGCGTCTACACGCTGCCGCGCACGAAGCGCTTACTGATTGTCGAGGACGACGCCGGCGAGCGGCTCAGCATCGAGGAATTGATCCGCCACGACGACGTAGCGATCGACACCGCGAGCAGCGGCGCCGACGCGCTTGAACGGCTTATGCGAGCCGAATATGACTGCATCGTGCTCGACCTTCGCTTGCCGGACATGAGCGGTTTTGAGCTGCTCGATCGCATCGAGGCCGAGCCGCGTTTGCGGCAGGTGCCGATCGTCGTGTTCACCGGCAAGGATCTCAGCGCGCAAGAAGATGCGCGCTTGCGCCGCGTCGCGAAGAGCGTGGTCATCAAGGGAGTCGAATCGCCCGAACGCCTGCTCGACGAGACGGCGCTGTTCCTGCATCGCGTGATCACCGATCTGCCGCTGGCCAAGCAGAAAATGGTGCAGCGCCTGCATGAGTCCGATGAAACGCTCAAGCACAAGCGCGTGCTCGTCGTCGACGACGACGTGCGCAACATCTTCGCGCTTTCCAGCGTGCTCGAGCGCCACGGCATGGGCGTCATCACCGCCGGCACGGGTCAGGAAGCGATCGAGAAAGTCGCCGAAGACAACGACATCGACCTGGTGCTGATGGATATCATGATGCCCGGCATGGACGGCTACGACACCATGCGGGCGATTCGAAAGAGTCCCGATTCGCGCGCGCTGCCGATCATCGCGCTCACGGCCAAGGCGATGAAAGGCGATCGCGAGAAATGCCTCGAGGCCGGCGCATCGGATTATCTCGCCAAACCGGTCGTCACCGATCAGCTGCTCGGAGTGCTGCGCCAGTGGTTGCACCGGTGACCGCGCAGGCGTTTCCCGCTCCGACGGCGGTTGCCGTCGCCGATCCGGTCGACATCCTTTTGGTCGACGATCAGCCGGCGCGGCTCCTCGTCTATCGCGCGATCCTGGCGCCGCTCGCCGAGAACCTGATCGAAGCGAGCTCTGGCACCGAAGCGCTGAAGCACCTGATGGAGCGCGAATGCGCGCTGATTCTGCTCGACGTCAACATGCCCGGCATGGATGGCTTCGAGACCGCGAGCCTGATCCACCAGCATCCGCGCTTCGAGAAAACGCCGATCATCTTCGTCACCGCCGTGAACGTGTCCGACATGGACCGCATGCGCGGCTACAAGCTCGGCGCAGTCGACTATGTGACGGTGCCGATCATTCCGGAGATCCTGCGCAGCAAGGTGACGGTGCTGAGCGAGTTGTTCCGCAAGCGCCGCGAGTTGCAGCTGGTCAATCAGCGGCTCGAATCGGCCAACATGGCGCTTCGGGACGAGAAGGCGCGCGAGCTGGTCGTGTTCAACGAATCGCTGCGCAAGGCCAACGACGACCTCGCGGCGCGCAATGTGCAGCTGCAAGCCGAGATCGTCGAGAGAGTCGGCGCGGAAACGCGTCTGGTCGAAGTCAATCGCCGCAAGGACGAATTCCTCGCCACGCTCGCCCACGAGTTGCGCAATCCGCTGGCTGCGCTCGGCAACGCGCTCAACGCGCTGCAGCTCGCCAAGCGCGCCGATCCGTTGCACGAGCCGATGCAGCGCCAGCAGAAGCTGCTGGTTCGGCTCATCGACGACCTGCTCGACATCGCGCGCATCAACCGCGGCAAGCTGACCGTCCAGCGCGAGCCGACAACCCTGCGCGAAATCCTTGATTCGTCGATCGAAACGGCGATGCCGCTGCTTCACGCCGATCGGCACCAGCTGAATGTGCATGCACCGCAGCACGAGATCGCGCTGTACGCCGACCGCGACCGGCTCTCGCAGGTATTTTCGAACCTCCTCAACAACGCAGCGAAATACTCTCCGGCGGCCACGGCGATCGAGTTCACCGTCAACTGTGACGGCGAGACCCTCGAAGTCGAGATCGTCGACAGCGGCATCGGTCTCGCGCCAGGACAGACCCAGGAGATTTTCGAGGCATTCGCGCAGATCGACACTTCGGTCGAGCGCTCGCGCGGCGGTCTCGGCATCGGCCTGACGCTGGTCAAGCGCATCGTCGAGCTGCACGGCGGCAGCATCGAGGCCTACAGCGAGGGCTTGGGCCGCGGCAGTCGGTTCAAGGTCGTGCTGCCCATCGAGCCCGTGCCCGTCGCGATGATGGATGTAGCGTCGTCGAGCGAAGTTGCGGCGGCACAGGTGCACTGCCGCGCGCTGATCGTCGACGACAATCACGACTCCGCCGATACGCTGGCGATGGTGCTGACGATGCTCGGGCACGAAACGCATTGCGTTTACGATCCGCAACGCACCGAGGACACCGTGCAGGCGTTCGGGCCGGACATCGTGTTCCTCGACATCGGCATGCCCGGGCGCTCCGGATACGATGTTGCGCGCAGTCTGCGCGCAACGCCGATCGGCGCGGATCTGACGCTCGTCGCCGTGACCGGATGGGGACATGCCGAAGACCGGCGCCGCACCGCCGAGGCCGGTTTCGATCATCATCTGGTGAAGCCGGCCGACATGGCCGCGATCAGCACGATCTGCAATCGGGTAAGTCCGCGGCCCGGCAAAGCGGACTGAGTTGGCGGGATCGAGGCGTCGAGGAGTACGCTCCGGTTTCCCAACCCGACTTCGTGCGCGCCATGGCCGCAGGTTCCGTAACGCTCGCCGTTCTCATCGACGCAGACAACGCTCAGCCCGCCGTCGTCGATGGCCTTCTCGCGGAGATCGCGAAATACGGCACCGCGACGGTCAAGCGCGTCTACGGCGATTGGACCGGCCCGCAGCTCAAAGGCTGGAAGGAGACGCTGCTGACGCATGCGATCCAGCCGATCCAGCAATTCCGCTACACCACCGGCAAGAACGCGACCGATTCGGCGCTGATCATCGACGCGATGGATCTGCTCTATACCGGACGGCTCGGTGGTTTCTGCATCGTCTCGAGCGACAGCGACTTCACGCGCCTCGCCGCGCGCATCCGCGAAGCGGGCCTCGTCGTCTATGGCTTCGGCGAGAAGAAAACGCCGGCGCCGTTCGTATCGGCTTGCGACAAGTTCATCTACACCGAAATTCTCGTCGCCAAGGATGACGACGGCGGCGCGACGCTGAAGCCGCGCTCGATAGCGCAACTGAAGCAGGACCGTCGTCTGGTCGCGTTGCTGCGCCACGCGGCGGACGCGTCATCGGACGACAGCGGCTGGTCGCAGCTCGGCACGCTCGGCAGCACGATCGCAAAACAGGCGCCCGAATTCGACGCGCGCAATTATGGCTATCGCAAGCTCAGCGAACTGATCGCGGCAAGCGGCCTGTTCGACATCGAGAAGCGCAAGATCGGCGACGGCTCGACGACGTCGACCTATGTGCGAAGTCGCCGACGCGAAGCCTCTTCGCGCGCGGATGGATGAGTGCGCGGAGCTCGAAAGCAGGCGGTTCACGTCATGAACGATCATGCGAAAAGAGCATTTTCGATGATCATCGCAGCGCTTCTCGTCGCTGCGGTGTCCTCCGCAATCTCCGCCGCGCCGGTCGCGATGGTTCGCCACGTCGCGGCATGGATTCCGGTTCAGGGCGGCACGCGCGCGCTTGAGGCAGTACGACCCTTCTCGCCCGCCGTCATTCGTTCGACGAGCGGGCGCGGCTCCGTCAATGCCTGGCAATTCCAGCAGACACTGCCCGGCGCGGTAATCCACGACATCGCATTTCCCAGCGAATCCGTCGGCTACGCGGCAGCCGAGCTTGGTCAGGTCTGGAAGACCATCGACGGCGGTGATCACTGGACGCGCATCATGAATCTCGGTTTTCCGTACTACTGGTATGGCGTCGCCGCGCTCGATGTCGACAATCTCGTGATCTCGGGTTTCGACGATCAGAATTCGCTCGGAATCCTGCGCTGGAGTCACGACGGCGGGCAGACGTGGTCGGACGACGTCGTT
>DASYJJ010000158.1:0-3065 GCA_035996605.1 Rhodanobacteraceae bacterium | reverse complement strand
GGGAGACGGAACGTGCGATACGGCTCGTGGATACTGCGTTGCGTCCTGCTGCTGGTTCCCGTGTGCGGTCTCGCCGCCGCAGGTCACGAGAAAGGCTCGATCTCCGCAGCCGATGCCGCTTTCGTGCGCCTGGCGGACGAGTTCATCGATACGTATTTCCTGCCGAACGACCCGGCGAATGCGACGACGGTCGGCGTGCATGCCTACGACGGCAAGCTGCAGGACTTCAGCCGAGCGGGCATCGATCGGGAAGTCGCGACTCTTGAGGCCTTCGAGAAACGCTTCGCCGCGATCGATCCGGCGACGCTCGATGGACAGACACGCGGCGATCGCGATCTGGTCCTCGGCACGATCCGCTCGCGCTTGCTGACGCGACAAACGATCCGGACGTGGGCGAAGGATCCGAATCTCTATTCCAGCGCAATCACCAACAGCGCGTTCGTGATCATGGAACGCAAGTTCGCGCCGGTGCCCGATCGCCTGCGCGCGCTCATCGCACGCGAGAAACTGATGCCGGCGGTTCTGGAGACTGCGCGCCGGAATCTCAAGAATCCCCCGGAAATCTATACGGAGATCGCGCTCGAACAAATCGGCGACCTCGCCGCGTTCTTTCAGAAGGATGTGCCGGCGGCATTCGCCGATGTATCGGACGCCGACCTTCGCAAGCAGTTCGAGGCGGCCAACTCTGCGGTCATCAAGGCGCTGAACGAATACGGCCTGTGGCTCAAATCCGATCTTTTGCCGAGTTCGAAAGGCGACTACCGGCTAGGCGAAGAGACGTATCGCAAAAAGCTCCTCTACGACGAAATGGTCGATACGCCGCTCGACAAGCTGATCGAGATCGATCTTGCCGACCTCAAACGCAACCAGGACGAATTTGCGCGCGTCGCCAAGAGCCTCGAGCCCGACAAGACACCGCTCGAAGTATTGGCCGACCTCTCCGCCGACTATCCGGAACCTTCCAAGCTCCTCGACAGTTTCCGTGCGACGTTCGACGGGCTTATCAAGTTCATCAACGACAAGCACATCATCTCGATTCCCTCGCAGGTGCGTCCCACGCTGGAGGAAACGCCGCCGTTCATGCGCGCGACGACGTTTGCTTCGATGGATACGCCGGGACCGCTCGAAACGGTCGCGAACGAGGCGTATTTCAACGTCACGCTTCCGGAAGCATCCTGGCCGAAGGAGCGCGTGACCGAATTCATGGCGCAGTTTTCCTATCCCGTGATCAGCAATGTCGCGGTGCACGAGGCGTATCCCGGGCACTACATCCAGTTCCTCTGGATGCACGACGTGCACGATCGCGTGCGCAAGCTGTTCGGCGCGACGACAAATATCGAAGGCTGGGCGCACTATTGCGAGCAGATGATGCTCGACGAAGGCCTTGCGCAATCGGTGTTCCCGAATGACGAGCGCCAGCAGAAGCTGCTCAAGCTCGGCCAGCTGCAGGATGCGCTGCTGCGGAACGCGCGTTTCTACGTCGGCATCAAGCTGCACACCGGCGCGATCACGTTCGATCAGGCCGTCGACTTCTTCGTCAAGGAAGGCTACCAGTCGCACGCGGTCGGCGTTGTCGAGACCAAGCGCGGCGCGGGCGATCCGACGTATCTCTACTACACGCTCGGCAAGATCGAGATCCTCAAGCTGCGCGCGGATGTCCAGACGCGCCAGGGCAGCGCGTTCAAGCTGCAGCAGTTCCATGACGACTTCATGCGGCAAGGCGCCGCGCCTATCCCGATCGTGCGGCGTGCGCTGTTGCCAGACGCAGCGGCGACCGCTTCGCACTGAGCCGCAGACGCGCATGCACGAAACCGCCGCCATCCTGTTCAGCCTGTTCGTCATCTTCGTCGCCGCGCAGATCGGCGCCGAAGTCGCACAACGCCTGAAACTGCCGGGCGTCGTCGGTGAGATCATCGCAGGCTGCGTGATCGGACCTTCCGCGCTGGGCTGGATTTCGGCCGACCAGATTGCCGGCGGGACGCCGCTCGATGTGCTCGCCGAGATCGGCGTCGTGCTGCTGCTGTTCGCGGTCGGACTCGAAACCCGGCTCGACGATCTCAAGAAAATCGGGCGCACGGCTTTTCTCGTCGGCATTCTCGGCGTCCTCGTGCCGTTCGTGATGGGCACGCTGTGGGCGCGCTCGAACGACTTCGCGTGGGCCAAGTCTCTGTTCGTCGCCGCCGCGTTCGTGGCGACATCGGCGGGCATTACCGCGCGTGTGTTGCAGGAGCTCGGCGCGTTGCAACGCATGGAGAGCCGCGTGATCCTCGGCGCCGCGGTCATTGACGACATCCTGGCGATGCTGCTGCTCGGTGTCGTCACTTCGCTGCAGGTCGGCGAAGGCGTCAACGTGGGCAGTCTCGCGCTGGTGCTGCTGCAGGCAGTCGGATTCGTTGCCGTGATCGGCTGGGTCGGCACGCGTGTCATGCGCAAACAGGCGCACTGGCTGGAGCGGCCCATCAATCCGCTGTCTCCGTTTTCGATCACTCTTGCGATCTGCCTTGGCCTTGCGTTCCTGTCGACCGAGTTCGGCTTGGCCGCGATCATCGGCGCGTTCCTCGCCGGCATGATCGCTTCGGAGACGCCCAATCGCGAGCAACTGGAGCATCAGACACAGCCGCTGCTCGCGTTCCTGACGCCGTTCTTCTTCGTGATCACCGGCGCCAAAATCGATATCGGCGTCTTCACCAACGGGGCAGCTCTGTGGATGCTGCTGGTGATCACCGTGATCGCCGTGCTCTCCAAGCTCATCGGCGGCTTTTTCGGTGCGCTCTCGCTTGGCCGACGCGGAGCATTGATCGTCGGCGTCGGCATGGTGCCGCGCGGTGAAGTTGGCGTGGTCATCGCAAGCCTCGGCTTGGCTGAAGGCGTGTTTTCGAACCAGACCTACACGGGTATCGTCGCGATGTCGCTGCTGACTTCCGTGATCACGCCGCCGGTGCTCGCAGCGCTGCTGCGCAGCGACACCGAGGAATACGAGCCGACACCGCCGCACATCTGACGCCGCTCGTCGTTCCGGCGAAAGCCGGAATCCATTTTTGGCGCTCCTAGGACTCGCTCGCCCC
>DASYJJ010000157.1:0-3859 GCA_035996605.1 Rhodanobacteraceae bacterium | reverse complement strand
GAGTTGCGCGCGGACGAGCGTGGCGATCTCGGCGCATCGAATGGAGCGCCGCCGGCCGCGGGCGATGCTGCCGGCGAACAACCGACGTACGATGCAGCCTTCGCGGCACTGAAGGATGGTCGCTACGCAGAATCCGCGCGCCGCTTCCAGACGTTCCTCGATCAATATCCGAACAGCGGTCTCGCCGGCAACGCGTACTACTGGCTCGGCGAGTCGTATTACGTGACACAGAACTACAAAATCTCGCTCAAGACATTCCAGACGTTGCTGCAACGCTATCCTGACAGTCAGAAGGCGCCGGACGCGCTGCTCAAAGTGGGTTACAGCCAGTACGAGCTCAAGCAGTGGGATCAAGCCGAAGCCACATTGAATCAGGTCGTGCAGAGCTATCCGGACACGACCGTCGCGCGCCTCGCGCAGGGGCGTCTGCGCGCGCTGAAGCTGGAAGCCCGTCACTGACCGCGGGTACCGATGAAGCCGCGGAAGATTCCGCGTCGGTCACGCGCGCCGAAGATCGGCTGCGCATCAGCGAAATATTCCATTCCGTGCAAGGTGAAGCCGACGCCGTCGGCTGGCCGACGGTGTTCGTGCGTCTGACCGGGTGCCCGCTGCGCTGTGTCTGGTGCGATACCGAATATGCGTTTCATGGCGGCAGCTGGCGCTCGATCGCCGACGTGCTCGCCGAAGTCGACGCCTACGGTACTCGGCACGTCTGCGTCACCGGCGGCGAACCGCTCGCGCAGAAGCGTTGCATCGCGCTTCTCGCGCAACTCTGCGATGCCGGCTACGACGTGTCGTTGGAAACATCGGGTGCGATCGATGTCGGCGCTGTCGATGCGCGTGTGCGCAAGGTCGTCGATCTGAAGGCGCCGGGCTCGGGCGAATCGGCGCGAAATCTCTGGTCGAATCTCGCGCACCTGCGTGCGCGAGATCAGATCAAGATCGTGATCGCGGATCGCGCGGATTACGATTGGGCGCGCGCACGAACCGAAGAACACGCACTCTCCGCGCGCTGCCAGGTGCTGTTTTCGCCGGTCTACGGCAAGCTCGCGCCGCGCGATCTCGCCGAGTGGATACTCGCCGACCGGTTGCGCGTGCGCTTCCAGATGCAATTGCACAAGTCGCTGTGGGGCGAGACGCCGGGCAAATGACAGCCGTGAAGAAAGCCATCGTGCTCGTTTCCGGGGGCATGGATTCAGCGGTCACGTTGGCGCTCGCGCGCGAACGCGGGTTCGATTGCAAGGCGCTCAGTGTCGACTATGGCCAGCGCCATTCGTCCGAGCTTGCTGCGGCCGCACGCGTCGCAAAGTCGCTCGGTGCGAGCGAACACAAGACGGTGCACGTCGATCTTCGCAGCATCGGCGGTTCTGCGCTGACCGCGGACATCGATGTACCCAAAGATGGCGGCGCCGGCATTCCGGTCACCTATGTGCCAGCGCGGAACACGATCATGCTCGCCGTCGCGCTCGGATGGGCCGAAGCACTCGGTGCTGCGGATATTTTCTGCGGCGTCAATGCGGTGGACTATTCGGGTTATCCGGATTGCCGTCCTGAATTCATCGAAGGGTTCGAAAACCTCGCCAATCTCGCGACCAAGGCCGGCGTCGAAGGCACGCGCATCAATGTGCACGCCCCGCTGATCCGACTCAGCAAGGCCGACATCGTGCGTGAGGGCGTGCGTCTTTCCGTCGATTTCGCCGCGACTGTATCGTGCTACCAGGCCGATGCCGAAGGACGCGCATGCGGCGCCTGCGATGCGTGTCGCTTGCGCGCCGAGGGATTCGCGAACGCAGGCGTGCAAGATCCTACGCGCTACTGAGATTCCAGGCATTCGTAGCTGAAGGCCTGCGTAACGGATTGCTTTTCGATGCGAGGCACGCGGCACTTTGCATGCAGCGCGGATTGATGCGCACACAACGTTGCGCATTGCTGAGCCCGCCGGCGGCTCATGCAGGCAAGTCCGGGCCCTTTTATGGCCATCCATAATGCGTACAGGAAACCCCGGTGATACTCCTGTCCGCGACCTTACCGTATAGGAGTATACCAGTGAACAATGCACCACGCCTCCTGATTCTTGGCGCAGGCAGCATGCTGGCTCTGTCGGCAACTGCCGCCAACCTGATCGTCAATCCGGATTTCGACACCAGCGTCGACGGCTGGACGACGGCTACAGCCGGCAATGGAACCGCGACGCTCGATCCATCCACGGGCTCGCCCACCGCGCCGTCGATCCATCTGGTCGCGAATCCTGCCAATTCCGACGTCACCATTACGTCGTCCTGCATGCCCATCGACGACAGCAACAACGTCGATCTCTACACGAATATCAAAGGCAACGCCGGCTTCGCCATCGCGACCATCAATACCTTCAGCGACGCGGCCTGTGTTACCGGGCTCACCGCAATGAACAGCGATTCGGTTCCGGCGACAGGAACCTGGGCCACTTATTCGATGACGGACGTGGCGCTGCCGGATGGCACGCAAAGCGCACAGGTTCTGCTCACCGTGACGATGGGCTCTTCGACATCGGCAGGCGATGCGAACTTCGATCACGTCGCGTTCGGTCCGACCGGAACCGTGCTTTCGTCCGTCAACGTCAACCAGGAAGGATTGTCAGGCACTTGGTACAACCCGGCGACCAGCGGGCAGGGCATGCAGTTCGCGATCTCTCCGGACGATTCGAACCCGGGCGAAGGATCGCTGTTCGGCGCGTGGTACACCTATGACGTCACCTCCGGCGGCACCGATTCGCAACGCTGGTATTCCGTGCAGAGCTCGATCACCGGCGATGAGCAGAGCGCATCGGTCACGATCTTCCAGAACACTGGCGGCAATTTCGATGCGCCGCCCGTGACATCCGCGGTCGCCGTCGGCACGGGAACGCTTTCGTTTGATTCGTGCGTGAGCGGTTCCTTCAGCTATGCGCTCGATGATGGCCGTTCGGGAACGATTCCGCTGCAGAGGCTTCTTCCGAATGTGGACTGCGTCGACACCGGCACGCCGACCAATCCGGCCAGCGATTTCGGACTCTCCGGCAGCTGGTACGAGGCGACGACGAGTGGCCAGGGCATGTTGATCGAGATCAATCCTGGCGACGCAACCGCATTCATCGGCTGGTACACGTACGCGGCGTCGGGCGCATCGAACGGCGCCGCGGGACAACGCTGGTTCAGCGCACAATCGGACTACGCGGCAGGATCCAACACAGCCAGTCTGATCGTGTACGCATCGACCGGCGGCATCTTCAACTCGTCGGCAGGTGTCGTCTCCACTGACCCTGTCGGCACCGCGACGCTGACGTTCACGAGTTGCAACGATGCGACGTTTGATTACACGTTCACCGCGGGCGAATTGAGTGGAACCAGCGGCTCCATCGCGTTGACGCGCCTGGGCACGACACCGGCGGCCTGCTCATTCAGCACCAACAACTGATACGCGCTACCGATCGGGATTGCGGCCCGAAGCGGAATTCGTGCGAGAAAACCGACTTGCGCCGCAAGCAGTCGGTCCCATCGAGCGTCGCGTCCACGCGACGCGACGCTCGAAAGCTCTGCCGCCACGGCCGGGCCCGATGCCGCTACAATACGAAACCTGGGTGGACGAACCGCGTGAACCTCGGCGATCGGTAGGCGATCTCCCGCAACGTCACACGCACCCAAGAAGCGCGCATCGTAGGTCCCGCCAGCTCCAAGAACCGGGGACCGCGGACCTGCGCGCATCCGTCGTTTTGGGCCGTTAGCTCAGCGGTAGAGCAGTGGACTTTTAATCCATTGGTCGATGGTTCGATCCCATCACGGCCCACCATATCCTCGTCCTGAAACGTCCGATGACATCCGGCGACGTCCCGAAAAACCCCCGA
>DASYJJ010000156.1:0-11084 GCA_035996605.1 Rhodanobacteraceae bacterium | reverse complement strand
TGCTGCGCGGCCAGCGCGAAGACGCGGAATCCCATTTCCGGATCGCGTTGCGCGCGGGCGAAGATGCGCAGTCGCTGGCGGGCCTGGGCGCCCTCCTGCTGGAACGCGACGATCTCGACGCCGCGCTTCGTCATCTCGGTCGCGCCGCGGATCTCGCGCCGAACGATCCGAATATCCAATTGGCGCTCGGCCGCGCGTTCGCCAAGCGAGGCACCGAGAATTTTGCCGAGAAAGCGTTCCAGAATGCTCTGAGGGTGAAACCCGATCTGCAGCCGGCGCGCCAGGCGCTCGGCGCGCTGACACTCAAAGCGAAACGTCCGCGCGAAGCCGAAACCCATTTCCGCGCGTTGCTTGCGATTCCCGGCGCGGAATCCGCGGGTCATGTCGGGCTTGGCGACGTCGCCCGCGCGGAAGATCGGCACGCGGACGCAGTTGCCGACTATCGCGCCGCGCTCGCGATCGATCCAGCGCAATCGGCGCCCGCGCGCGCGCTGGCGTGGTCACTGATGCGTCTGGGCCGCAACGATGAAGCGATCGCGGCCTACGACGACTATCTCGCGCTCGTGCCGGATGAGCATGACGTGCTTACCGCGCGCGCGGATCTCCTGATGCTGATCGGTCGGCTGCCCGCGGCCGCGGTGGATTGGAAGGCGATCGCCGAAAGCAACCCTGCGGACATGCAGGCGCAGTCGCGGCTCGCATTGCTTGACGAGCATATGGGCCTGCTCGATGCCGCGGACGCGAAAGCCGAGCTCGTGCTCCGCGCGCTGCCTGCGGATGCCGAGATGCTGCTTGTGCGTATCCGCGCACGGATGCGCGCGGGCGATGACGAAGGCGCGCGTCGACTCATCGATCGGCTGGGCGAGCAACCTCGCTCGGAAGGCCAGCAGCGCCTCTACTGGAATTATCTCGGCCGGGTCAACGACCGCGCCGGCAATGCGCCCGAAGCGGTGCGTTGCTTCGCCGAAGCGCAGCGCGGATCACCGGTTTCAATGCCTGCATTGGATACACCGCGGCGCGAGCTCGAAATCGCATTGACCGAACCCTCCGGCCCGGCGTGGCCGAATGCGCCGGTGCTGCTGCTCGGCACGCCGGGGAGCGGCGTGGAACGCGTCGCCGCGTTGCTCGCGGACCAGCCGGGACTCACCGTGCTTCGCGATCGGATCGGAACGCTGCAGCGCGTGGATGACTTCAACCAGCCGCGGTTTGCGTACTACTGTGGCGAGCTCACGGATGCCGATCGCGAAGCATTGCGCGAGCGCTATCTTGCACCGCTGCGCGTGGCCGGTGTCGCGCTCGATCGCACGCTCGTGGATTGGCTGCCGCGCTGGGATGCGAATCTTCTCGCGCTGGTGCGGCGCGCTTTTCCAGGCACGCGGCTGGTCATCGTCGAGCGCGATCCGCGCGATGCGCTGATCAACTGGCTCGCGTTCGGCTGGGCGCGCGGATTTCCGTGTGCGGATGTGCCGTTGTTTTCTCAATGGCTCGCACGCGCGCGAGATCATCTTCATTATGCCGACGCGTTCGATGAACCGCGCCGGCTCGTGGTTGCCGCCGATCCGCTGCTCGACGATCCCGCGACGCACGGCGCGGAACTCGCGCGCTTTCTCGGCCTCGATGCGCTGGAGCCGGGCGCGAATCTTGCGGCGATGGCGCACGGTCTCGGCGGCTTGCCGGTGCGTTTTCCCGAAGGACACTGGCAAAGTTATCACGAGGCTTTGGCGGAGCCCTTTGCCGTACTGGTGCCGACGCGATGACGAACGTGCGACAAGAGCTCACGTGTGATTTCTCCTGGACGATGCGCGGTCGTCCGAGCCCGTTGCACACGCTTTGGCGTCACGTTGTACCTTACGGCAGATTGCCGCCCCGCCTGACGACTTGCATCCTTGAGAGGTGACCATGCGCATCCGCAGCGATGATCTTGCGCACATGCAGCCGATCCCCGAGGAATTCGCGCTCGGCAAACCGGGTCCGAAGGGCGAGCCGATGGTGTTTGCGCCGAACTGCAATCCGCACCTTGCGTGGTCCGATGTTCCGGCCGATGCGCGCTCGTTCGTGCTGATGTGCATCGATACCGACGTGCCTACGCGCGGCGAGGATGTGAACAAGGAAGGCCGGCACGTGCCCGCGTCGCTCGAACGGACCGAATTCATACACTGGGTGATGATCGACATTCCAATCGAGTGCCGCGAGCTCGGCACCGGCAGTTGCGCGGAAGGCGTGGTCCCCCACGGGCGAAGCAATCCAACCGGACCGCCCGGATCCAAACAGGGCATCAACGACTTCACCGGCTGGTTCGCCGGCGACGCGGCGATGTCGGGCGACTACTACGGCTACGACGGGCCGTGTCCGCCGTGGAACGACGATCTCCTGCACCACTATCACTTTCGCGTCTACGCGCTCGACGTGCCGACTCTGGGCGTCTCCGGCCGATTCGCCGTCGCCGATGCGCGCGCCGCGATGCAAGGACATGTCCTGGCCGAAGCGGCTCTCACGGGCACGTACACGTTGAACGTCGCGTTGCGGCGCTGAACGCGGAAGACAAATCACCGCGCGGATGTCGCCCGAAATCCTTGCTAGCATGCGCGCAGGCAATCCGGCATTCCGATCATGAGTGAAGCATCCACCGCGCGCGCGCCTGGCGTGGCCGCGCGCATCGACGAAGCACGCAGGCTCGCCGACAGCGGCAAGATCCTCGAGGCCGAGCAGGCATTTCTCGACGTCCTGCGCGAAGCGCCGACCGAGACCGATGCGCTCAATTTCGTCGCGATCTGCGCGCATGAGCGCGGGCGTTACGCGCAAGCGCTCGCGTTGCTCGAGCGCGCGCGCGGGATTCGCGCCGACGATCCGGTGACATTGAGCAATCTTGGCGTGACCTACGCCGCGCTGGGGCGGCTCGATCAGTCGATCGACGCGCTACGCACGGCGCTGAAGCTCGCGCCCGAACTTTTCGTCGCGCGTTTGCGCCTTGCCGAAGTGATCGAGTACGCCGGTCGCGCAAACGACGCATTGCCGCTTTATTTCGGCGCGATCTTCGCCGCGCAAGGCGCCGGGCAGTGGGTCGACGAGGCGACCACGGCGCCGGGCCTGCGGCCTTTGGTGTTGCATGCGATGCGTACGGTCGCGGCGGGTCGTCGTCAGTTGTTCGCGAAGTTCTTGTCGCCGCTGCGCCAGCGCTACGGTGCGGCGGCGTTGGCCCGCGTCGAGAAATGCCTCGCCGTTTATCTGACCGAGCTTCCTGCGAACTATCCCGATCCCAAGCAGCGCCCAAAATTCCTCTACTTTCCCGATCTGCCAACGAAGAAATACTACGAGCCGGAACTTTTCCCGTGGTACACGACGCTGGAAGCAAAGATGCCGGCGATCCGCGACGAGATGCTGGCGGTGCTCGCTCTGGACAACGGGTTCGAGCCGTTTCTGGGTCATTTCGATTCGGACAAACTCGAAGGCCATCTCACCAACGCGATGGGTCCGCCGGTGTGGAACGCGTTTTTCTTTTTCCGCCACGGCACGCGCTACGACGACAACCATCTGCGCTGTCCGGCGACGTCGGCCGCGCTCGAAAACGTACCGCTCTGCCACGTGCGCGATCACTCGCCCGAGGTGTGTTATTCGGTGCTGACCGCGGGCTCGCACATCCTGCCGCACCACGGCGTCACCAACACGCGTCTCGTCACGCACCTCGCGCTGATCGTTCCGGAAGATTGCGCGCTCGTCGTCGGCGGCGAGCCGCACGGCTGGGAGGAAGGCCGCTGCTTCACGTTCGACGACACATTCGAGCACGAAGCCTGGAACCGAAGCAGCCGCACGCGCGTCGTGATGCTGATGGACGTGTGGAATCCGTATCTCACCGAGATCGAGCGCGAAGCTTTGACGGCGCTGGTTCCCGCGATCGGCGAGTTCAATCACGCGGCGGGCGTGTAGCGTCGCGCTACTGGTTCGATCGCCTTCGCCGCAACGATTGTGTCAGCCGGCTGGAAGCGCGATCAGAAGCAAGACGCCGAGCACGATGCGATACACCGCGAACGCCGTGAAGCGGTGCGTTCGAATGTAGCCGAGCAACCATTTCACCGCGACGAACGCGGTGATCAGCGAAACGACGAATGCGATCGCAAGCGCAGCCCAGTCCTCGTGCGCGCCGCCGGCCTTTTGCGCCTTCAGCAATTCGTAGCCGCTCGCCGCGAACATCGTCGGAATGCCAACCAGAAACGCGAACTCGGTGGCCGCCGCGCGGTTGCCGGTGCCGGCCAGCATCGCGACGAAGATCGTCGCCGCCGAACGCGACGTGCCGGGAAAAATCGCGGCAACGACCTGCGCGAGGCCGACCAGAATCGCGACGCGCCAGGTGATCTCGCTGCTTTCGGGTTGACGCGCGGCGAGCGTTTCCGCGCCGATCATCCAGACGCCGCCGAGGATCAGCGCCCACGCCACGGGTGTCAGCGATTCGGGGAGCTTGAATCCGAGCCGCGTCGCGATAAAACCGAGCACTGCGGTGATCGCGAACGCGACTGCGAGCTTCAACGCGTAGTCGCGATTGCGCGCGTCGCGAAGACCTGTCGCGAGCTGCCATAGGCGCTGACGGTAGATCAGCACCACGGCGAGGATTGCGCCGGCCTGGATTACGACGTTGAAAACATCCGAGCGATGGCCGAGCCAGTGTTCGGCGATGAGGAGATGGCCCGTGCTCGACACCGGCAGGAATTCGGTGACGCCTTCGATCACACCGAGCAGGATCAGATTGAGCAGCTCACCCACGTTCGTTCCGTCCTCGGATCAGGAAAAAGTGGCGCCAAGAATAGGCGAGAACCCGCGTCGAAAAACCTGCGAATCGTCTGGCGACGGATGCACCAATCTGGTGAGTACACTCCGATATTCGCACCATAGGAGTGCAACAAGGTATCGCAGGATTTCCTCAATATATTGATATTGATGTGTTTTTTACTGGATCCTGCATGGCACATCGCTTGCTGAGATTGCTGCACTATCTCTTCTCAAGGATATGCGATGGCCACGCACAACGTCTTCAAGCTCATCAAGGACAACGCGGTCGAATTCGTCGACCTGCGCTTTGCCGACATGCTTGGCAAGCAGCACCACGTGAGCTTCCCGGCCCATGCCGTCGATGATTCGACGTTCGAGGACGGCAAGATGTTCGACGGCTCGTCGATCTCCGGCTGGAAGGGCATCAACGAATCGGACATGGTGCTGATGCCCGACGCGTCGACGGCCGTGATCGATCCGTTTGCAGCACGCAAGACGCTGCTGCTCCAGTGCGATGTGCTGGAGCCGAGCACGATGCAGGCCTACGCGCGCGATCCGCGCTCGGTCGCGCGGCGCGGCGAGGCGTATCTGAAGTCGACCGGCATCGCCGACACCGCGTTCTTCGGTCCGGAACCCGAGTTCTTCATCTTCGACTCGGTGCGCTTCCAGAACGACATGCACCGCGTCGCCTACGAGATCGGCTCCGAAGAAGGCGCCTGGTCTTCGTCCAAGAATTTCGAAGGCGGCAATTCGGGTCAGCGTCCTGGCATCAAGGGTGGTTACTTTCCCGTGCCTCCGGTCGATTCGTTCCAGGATCTGCGCAGCGAGATGTGCGCGGTGCTGGAGCAGGTCGGCCTCACCGTCGAAGTGCATCACCACGAAGTCGCGACTGCGGGTCAGTGCGAGATCGGCACCAAGTTCTCGACGCTGGTCAAGAAGGCCGATGAGCTGATCATGATGAAGTACGTGATCAAGAATGTCGCGCATCAGAACGGCAAGACCGCGACATTCATGCCCAAGCCCATCGTCGGCGACAACGGCTCGGGCATGCACGTGCACCAGTCGCTGGCCAAGAACGGCCAGAACCTTTTCGCCGGCGATCTCTACGGCGGCCTTTCGCAGACGGCGCTCTATTACATCGGCGGCATCTTCAAACACGCGCGCGCGATCAACGCGTTCTCGAACTCGACGACCAACAGCTACAAGCGCCTCGTGCCCGGATTCGAAGCGCCGGTGATGCTCGCCTACTCGGCGCGCAACCGCTCGGCGAGCTGCCGCATTCCGTTCGTGCATTCGCCCAAAGCGCGCCGCATCGAAGTGCGCTTCCCTGATCCGGTCAACTCAGGCTATCTCACCTTCACCGCGCTGATGATGGCCGGTCTCGATGGCATCTTGAACAAGATCGATCCGGGCGCGCCGTCCGACAAGGATCTTTACGATCTGCCGCCCGAAGAAGAGAAAAACATTCCAACTGTTTGCCATTCGCTCGATCAGGCGCTCGAAGCGCTCGACAAGGATCGCGCTTTTCTCAAGGCCGGTGGCGTTTTCACCGACGATCTCATCGACGGTTACATCGATCTGAAGATGCAGGAGGTCACGCGCTTCCGCGCCGCGACGCATCCGCTCGAGTATCAGATGTATTACGCGGTCTAGCGAAAGCCTGTCACGCCATAGCGCGACGCTTCACCCCTCTCCCGCTCGCGGGAAAGGGGTGGGATGAGGGAACACGAAGCCACAGACGAGGCAACCTCTCCGAAGACATGACTACGCGTCTCTGGCTAGCCTTCTTCATCACCGCAACGGCCGCTGCGTTCGTGCCGGGTCCCGCAGTGTTGTACGTAGTCGGACAGGCGATGCGTCACGGTGCGAACAAAGCCGTCGCGGCCAATCTCGGCATTCTCAGCGGCAATATGGTCTGGTTCGCGGCGTCTGCGGTTGGACTCGCGACGCTCGTTGCTTTCGCAGCGCCTGTGTTCGTCGCCATCAAATGGATCGGCGTTGCCTATCTGACATGGCTGGGTTTCGGCGCATGGCGCGATGCTTTGCGAGGAGCCGAACCGTCGCGACGCATTGCGCCAGCACTTCAGAGCGGCGCGCGCATGTGGCGACACGGCGCGCTCCTCCAGCTTGCCAATCCGAAGGCGATATTGTTTTTCACGGCGCTGCTGCCGCAGTTTGTCGAACCTTCGCAAGCGATCGCGCCGCAGATATTCGTCCTCGCGGTGACCAGCATCGTGTGCGAATTTTTCGTGCTTGCCGGTTGCGGGTGCCTCGCCGCGCGCGGTGGCGCGCTGCTCGTTGCGCGCCCGCGCCTTGCGCGCGTGACCGATGCGGCGGCGGGTAGTTGTCTGCTTGGCGCCGGAATCGGGCTTGCGCTGGCGCATACGGCACGGTGACCGACGCGCGCGGCCGGTGATCGGCGCGTCGCGACGGAAGCGTCGTGCACGCCACGTTCGGGAAGATCGCACAGAATCTGGAGGAAGACATTCATGAAACTGATCACCGCGATCATCCGGCCATTCAAGCTTGACGACGTGCGCGATGCGCTCTCGGAAGCCGGCGTCACCGGCATCACGGTCACCGAAGTCAAAGGGTACGGGCGACAGAAGGGACACACAGAGCTCTATCGAGGCGCTGAATACGTCGTGGATTTCGTGCCGAAAATCAGGCTCGAGACCGCCGTGCCCGACGCGCGAGTCGACGTCGTCATCGAAGCGATCGTCGAAGCTGCGCGCACCGACAAGGTCGGCGACGGCAAGATCTTCGTAACTCCGCTCGATCACGCTGTGCGCATCCGAACCGGCGAGATCGGCGACGACGCGTTGTGAGGCGCGCGATGAATACGAAAAAAACGGCCCGCATGGCACTCGTCGCGCTTTGCGCAGTGCCAGTTATCGCTTTCGCCGGCGCGCCCCTGCCCGTGCCGAACAAGGGCGACACCGCGTGGATGCTGACGTCAACGGCCCTGGTGCTGTTGATGTCTGTGCCCGCACTCGCGCTTTTTTACGGCGGACTCGTGCGCAGCAAGAACATGCTGTCCGTTCTGATGCAGGTGTTCGTGGTTTTCTCGCTGATCACCGTGCTGTGGTGCATCTACGGTTACAGCTTGGCATTCACCGAAGGGAACGCGTTCCTTGGCGGACACAGTCGCTTCTTCCTCGCCGGCATCGGCGATGCGTTCAAGGGCGATTGGGCGCTCGGCTCGACGTTTTCCAAGGCGACGCCGATCTACGAGATCGTGTTCGTGGCATTCCAGGCGACGTTCGCCGCGATCACCTGCTGTCTGATCCTGGGCTCGGTCGTCGAGCGGATCAAGTTCTCCGCCGTGCTGATCTTCATGGTGATCTGGTTCACCTTCAGCTATTTGCCGGTTGCGCACATGGTGTGGTACTGGCCCGGACCGGATGCATACTCCGATGCGTCCAAAGTCGCCGCGCTGAATGCGAGCGCAGGCTACATCTGGCAGATGGGCGCGCTCGATTTCGCCGGCGGCACCGTCGTGCATATCAATGCCGGCGTCGCCGGTCTCATCGGCGCGTTCCTCGTCGGCAAGCGCCTCGGTTATGGCAGGGAAGTGCTCCGGCCGCACAGCCTGACGATGACGATGATCGGCGCGTCGTTGTTATGGTTCGGCTGGTTCGGTTTCAACGCCGGCTCTGCGCTCGAAGCGAATGCATCGGCGGCGCTCGCGTTCCTCAACACGTATCTCGCCACGGCATGCGCGGTGCTCTCATGGACGTTCGCCGAATGGATTCTCAAAGGCAAACCATCGATGCTCGGCGCGGCCTCGGGTGCGGTCGCGGGTCTCGTCGCGATCACTCCGGCAGCAGGCAACGTCGGCATTCCGGGAGCGTTTGCGATAGGTGTCGCCGCGGGCATCGTTTGTCTCTGGGGCGTGACCGGGCTCAAGAAGCTCCTGAAAGCGGACGACTCGCTCGATGTTTTCGGCGTGCACGCGGTCGGCGGCATCACCGGCGCATTGCTGACGGGCGTTTTCAATTCGCCCGATCTCGGCGGCCCCGGCTCGGTGCAGGACTGGGTCACGATGACGAACGGCTATCCCGGAATCGGCGCGCAACTCTGTATCCAAGCCAAGGCAGTCGGCATCACTATCTTGTGGACCGGTGTCGTCGCGCTGATCGCGTACAAAGTCGCGGATCTCGTGGTCGGTCTTCGCGTCACGGACGAGCAGGAACGCGAAGGCCTGGACATCAACTCGCACGGAGAGTCTGCGTACGACTATTGAGCGTCGCAACGGTGAATGTACCTGTGTTAGCCCGTTCCTTCGCTTGACCGCACGGCGGGTTTGCTAAGCTAGCGCAACACTTTCAGAAGGACCTCGTGCGGACGCTGCAGAGTCGATGAAGATCTGCGCGCATTTCGCGATCCCCGCCATGGCGAGCATTTTCCTGTCAGAACTCGCGCGATGAATACGCCCCGTCGCGTACTCGTCACCGGCGGCAGCGGCGATATCGGCGGCGCGATCGCGCGCGGTCTCGCTGCGGATGGATGGCACGTCCATGTGCATGCGCACGCGTCGCCCGGTCGCGCGCAGGCGATCGTCGAAGCGATCCGCGAGCACGGCGGCACTGCCGACGCGGTCGTGTTTGATCTCGTCGATGCCGAAGCGACGCGACGCAAAGTCGATGAACTTCTCGCCGACGGACCCATTCACGCGCTCGTGCACAACGCGGGAATCCACGACGACGCGCCGATGGCCGGCATGCGCGAAGACCAGTGGCGACGTGTCATCGATGTTTCGTTGCATGGTTTCTTTCACGTCTGCCAGCCGCTGCTGTTGCCCATGGCTCGCGCGAGATGGGGCCGCGTCGTCGCGGTATCGTCGGTGGCCGCGGTGCTCGGCAATCGCGGACAGTCCAATTACGCGGCAGCGAAATCCGCGCTGCACGGCGCGACCAAATCGCTGGCGCGCGAGATGGCGTCGCGCGGCATCACTGCGAACGTCGTCGCGCCCGGCGTGATTGCCGGCCGACTCTCGGAAACGACGTTCGACGAAGCGCAGATCAAGTCGATGATCCCTGCGGCGCGTGCAGGCACGCCCGACGAAGTCGCGGCGCTTGTCGTGTTTCTCTGCTCCGACCGTGCCGCCTACGTCAACGGGCAGGTCATCGGCGTCAACGGCGGCATGGCCTGAGCGCGTCGCGAGCGCGGAAGCCAAAGGGTCAACGCGTCGGAACCCCGGTCTGCTGGTTGACCAGCGCCAACGCCTGCGCTCGGTCGTCGCGGAGTGCCGGCAGCATGATGTCGGCGTATTCCCGGATATCCGGATCGACGCTTTCGTTGCGCGCAGCTTCGTACATGTTGATCATGCGATCGTGATCGTCGATAACGTTCCTGACGTATTGCGCATCGAAGTCGCCGCCCCGGTGGTGCGCATGCAGATCGGCAATCTCGTTGTGATCGTCCATGTCGGTGCGTCGCGGCAGATCGACATGCTTCTGCGCTGCGAGAAGCTGCAACGCCTGATCGGCCTTCGTATGGCTTGAAACGATGCGATCGGCGAGCGAATGAACGCCCGGATTGGCTGCGCCCGAATCCGCCGCGTGCCCCATCGCGATCTGCGTGATGTTGGATGTGTTGGCATCGAGCAGGAAGTCCACATCCGCGCGCGGCAGATGCCCGGGTGCGACTTCTACAGCCTGCGGCAATTGTGCGTCCGCAGGCGCAGCGATGAGCGCCGCGAATGCGGTCGCGATCGCAAAAGGAAGAAAACGCATGTCCATTGGAGACTCCTCGGCATTGTGCGACGGCGGCTCGGTTACTCCGCCCGTTGCTGGAAACCGGACGGCCGGTACCGTGAGTCTCGAATCTAGGTGTTCGCACCTTAACCCGCCCCGCGACAGCGGACGCCGTGGTCGGCGTCGATTCAGGAAACGAGCATCGGAAGCGCGCGGAAGAGAACCTCAGGCCGCGAGGTTGAAGAGTTGCGGACCAGCCGCCGTACCATCGCCGCCGATAGCGCGAGCATCCAGCCTGGGACAAAGCCGACTTGCGCGACGACCGATCGTGCCGGCGAGGCGGTGCATCAGCGCCACGTTCTCGCGCAGCCGATCGGCGAGCTGATCCGTGGTCAACACGTCGTGCAGACTCCGGTTCATCGCGACGAACCAGCCGAGATCGCGCTGATCGAGCATCACCGCGTCGTCGCGGCCACGGCTTTCGAGATGCCACGCGCGGAAGAACAGCTGCATGCGCCGATTGAGTTGCTGCGCCTGATCCAGCTCGGAGCGCAGGTTGCCGAGGAGCGCGGTGTCCGTCAAACGATCCTGGAAGACCAGCTGGCATAGCACGCCCCAATAGAA
>DASYJJ010000155.1:0-6512 GCA_035996605.1 Rhodanobacteraceae bacterium | reverse complement strand
TGCAGTGAAACAGGATCAGCGATGAAATGTTGTAGGGCAGGTTGCCGACGATGCGCAGCGGGCCGTTGCGGGAGAGCGCCGAGAAATCAACGGTAAGCACGTCCGCGTTCACGATATCGAGCTCGCCCAAGCCTTCGGCGGCGGCGCGAAGGCGCGGCACGAGATCGCGATCGAGCTCGATCACCGTCATCCGTCCGAGCTCGCGCAACAGCGGCAGAGTCAACGCGCCTTCGCCGGGACCAATCTCGACGAGCTCGTCGCTGCTCTGCGGCGCGATCGCCTGGACGATTTTGCGCAGGATGCCGGGATCGTGCAGAAAGTGCTGGCCGAAGCGCTTGCGTGGAATGTGCGCCACGACGGTCGCTAGCTGCGCACGGCGAGCACGAGCGCGAGCCGCGTTGCGGCGACGAGGCTGCCCGCGTCCGCCTTGCCGGAGCCTGCAAGATCGAGCGCGGTGCCGTGGTCGACCGACGTGCGCACGTAGGGGAGGCCCAGCGTCACGTTCACGGCATGGCCGAAACCGGCGTATTTCAGCACAGGCAAACCCTGGTCGTGATACATCGCGAGCACTGCGTCGAAGCGCGCCAGTTGCGCAGGAACGAATGCCGTATCCGCTGGCAGCGGGCCGCTGACGTCGAAGCCCGCGGCGCGCAGTTGAGTGATCGCAGGCGCAATTACGTCGATTTCCTCGCGGCCAAGATGCCCGCTTTCGCCCGCGTGCGGATTGAGGCCGAGCACGGCGATGCGCGGTGCGGCGATGCCGAATCGCATGATCAGCTCGTCGCAGAGAATCCTCAGAGTGCGTACGAGACCGGCCCGAGTGATCGCCGCAGGAACCGCGGCGAGCGGCAGGTGGGTCGTTGCCAGAGCGACGCGCAGGTCGCCGCCGTTGCGCGCATTTTCGCCGCCAGCGACGAGCATCATCACAACCTCGCGCCGGGCGCGTTGCGCGAAAAATTCGGTATGCCCGGTGAACGGCACGCCGGCATCGTTGATTATGCCCTTGTGCACGGGTGCGGTGACGATTGCGGCGAATTCGCGTTTGGTTGCACCGTCGGCCGCGCGCGCGAGCGTCGCCAGCACGTAGGCTGCGTTGCGCGGATCGGGCACGCCGGGCGTTGCGGCTGCGGTGAGCGACATCGGCACGATGCGCAGCGCGCCCGGCGCTCGCAACGGGACGGCAATGCCGGGATCGTAATTCGTGATGATGAGATCGATACCGGCCGATCGTGCGGCGGCGCCGAGAAGATCAGGATCCGCGATCGCGACCAGATCGGCGGCGATATCGGTGGCGGCGAGCTTCGCGACAAGCTCGGGTCCGATGCCGGCGGGTTCTCCGGTCGTGATCGCGAGCCGCGGCAAGATCGCAGCGGGGTTCATGTCGAGGCCAGAAACCCAACGCGCTGCCGTAGACGCTCAGGTTCGTGATTGGGATGCACGCACATGGCCGATCTTCGTGCAGCGCCGCGAGAACGCGCGTCGGCGCGCGTTCCGTCATGCGCGAGCGGTCCTGCGCGTCGGTGCGTCAAGGCGCTCCGGCCGCCGGCGCCGCAGCCGCCGTCTCCGCACCCGGCAGACGAATCTCGACGTAGGCTTCGCTGCGAATCTGACGCAGGAAGCTTTCGTATTCGCCTTCGGCTTTGCGCTGGAACACCATGTTCTTGGCCTGGTCACGCTGCAAGTCGTTGGTCTTGTCGGTGCTGCGCGTTTCTTCGAGCTGCATCACGTGCCAGCCCGCGTCGGTTTCGAACGGTTGCGAAATCTCGCCGTTCTTGAGCGTCTTCAGAACCTCGGCAACCTTCGTGCCGTAGGCCTCGCCGGCGAACCAGCCAAGCTCGCCGCCGAGCGTGGCGGTCGCGGTGTCCTGCGAGCTCTGCTTGGCGACTTTGGCAAAGTCTTCGCCGCCTGCGATGCGCTGGCGTGCCGCGGCGGCGGCCTTTTCTGCCTGATCGGTGCTGACGAGTTCGGTGATCTTGAAGAGGATGTGACGCGCGTGATACTCGGTGACGAGCTGCGTGCCGCTGTCGGCGCGCTTGCCGAGCAGCTTGATGATGTGGAATCCGTTTGGTCCGCGGATCGGCGCGGACACCTGGCCTTCCTGCATCTTGTCCGAGGCTTCGGTGAACGGTTGCGGAAGCTCGTCTGTGTTGCGCCAGCCGAGATCGCCGCCTTCGAGCGCGTTCGGCGCATCGGAAAAGCGGATCGCGGCGGCAGCGAAGTCCATGCCGCCATCGATCTGCTGCTTGGTGTCATCGGCCTTCTTGCGCGCCGTTTCGATCTGCTCGGGCGTGGCGCCATCGGGAACCGAAACCATGATGTAGCCGAGGTGCAACTGGCCGCGATGCAGCGAGCCGTTTTTCAAAACTGTTTCGACTTCGGCGTCGCTGACCTGCACGCGGCTCTGCACGACGCGCTGGCGCAGGCGCTGCACGACGAGCTCGTCGCGCACGCTGCGGCGGAACTGCTCGTAGTCCATGCCCTGTTGCTGGACCGCCATGCGCAATTGCGAAAGATCCATCTTGTTCTGCGCCGCGAGACCGGTCAGCGCCTGATCGACTTCGGCATCGGATACCTTGACGCCGCTGGTGTCGGCACGCGAGATCTGCAGCTTCTGCAGAATCAGCCGATCGAGCACTTGACGCTCGAGCACATCGCGCGGCGGCAGCTGTTGCGGGCTCGATGCGTATTGCGTCACGACCTGGTTGACCTTCACGTCGAGTTCGCTCTTGAGGACGACGTCCTCGTCGACGACGGCGACGATGCGATCGAGCGGCTCGGCCGCCGCAGCTTGTGCGAGCGCAACTTGCGGCGCCACGAACGCCGCGGCGGCGATGACGAAGGCGAAAGCGAGATTCTTCATTTGGGATTTCCGGATCAGGCTGATTTCGACGGCGGCGCTCGCCATCGGCTTCATAGTTTCGCAGAGTCGGCGCAAGTCGCGCGCAACGCGCGGGTTAAGCGTTGGCCTGGCCGCGGCCGGCAGGCCATTGGACATGGCCAAGCTATTGATAACCAAGGATAGCACGGCGCAGGAAATCATCGGTCTTCTGCCCGAGAGATCCCACGCCCTTGAACTCGAGCTCGAAATAGACGGCATTGTCCACGTCGCCCTGAACGTCGTGGACCCAGTGCCGCGCCAGCACGCGGAATGCGACGCAGCACGTGTCGTGCTCGACGCCGATAAAGCGCTCGAGCGTACGGCCGGCCGTGCCGTGCGGATCGGTCGGCAGCGCGAGCGGATTGTTGAGTGCGTAGTTCCAGCGCCCGATGATGTTCCAGGCGGGCGTCACGGGAACGAGCGCGGACACATCCACCTGCTCCAGGAAATCGCGCCGGAAACGGTAGGAGAAATTGACGATTCCGCCGCTGCCGAAACGATCCTGCAGCGTGACCGACGAAAGATCGGTGCGCTCGGTGTTCGGATTCCATTGCTGGTCGAGCGTCACGCGCCAGCGATCGCTCAAGTGCAGGTCAAGCTCGCCGGCATAGGTCGAACCGCCGAAGTCGGTAGGCGGCACGTTCGGAACCTGCACGCGCTGGTCGTCGAAGTAGCGGATCTCGCCGATGCTCGCCGAGAGGCGTTCGTCGCCGGTCGCGTCTTCGAGCAGGCGCGTCGTCACTGCGAGCGAAAGGTTGTTTGCATCCATCTGCCGATCGGCACCGACGAACCGGTTGGTGCGAAACAGCTCGCCGAAACTGAAAGGAATTTCCTGCGTGTCGAAGATCGGAAGATCACTCTGGTTGCGGTACGGCACGCGCAGGTAGTACGCGCGCGGTTCGAGCGTCTGCGTCCAGGCCGAATCGCCGATCGAAAGAGTGCGCTCGAAGATGAGGCCGGTGTCGAGGCTGAAGATCGGCACGCCGCGCTCGGGGTTCTTTTCGTCGACGAGCGGATTCGTCGAATAATTGAGGTGATCGAGCGAATACGCGGTGTAGCGGTAGCCGATCTGCGGCCTGAAGAAATACGCAGCGGTCTCGATCGGATACGCAAGGTACGGAAACGCATCGAAGCGCTGGCCTTCGACCGCATGGTTCTTCGAGAACGCGATGAACTCGGAATTGACACCCCAGCTCAGGTCGCCAAGGAACGCCTGCTCGCCGGTGAACGTCATGCGTGGCAAGCGGTGGTAAGGCTCGTACTGCTCGGCGATCGTCGGATCGGTGATCTGGTATTCGTCTGCGCCGATGCTGGCGTTCCACCAGTCGCCATGGCCGTAGAGATACGCGCTCGATGGCAGGAAGCTGATCGCCGAGCTGTAGAGCCCACGACCGAAATCCTCGAAATAGCGATCGTCGGATACGCGGTTGAGATTGACCGACGCGCTCCAGTTGGCGTTGAGGCCGGTCACGTCGGTCCACTTGTACCACCAGCGGTCCTCGGGAATCGTGTCGCCGTCGATGACGTTCTCGTCCTTGACCTCTTGATCGTTCGGCAGGAATTCGAAATTGAATATGCCGTTGCTTGAATCGGTGAGATAGCGGAACTCGCCGCCGAGCATGAAACCGCGATCGGTCATCAGCCGCGGCAGAAGCGTCGCGTCGTAGTTCGGCGCGAGGTTCAGGTAATACGGCAGCGTGAAGTCGAACCCGCGCCGGTTGCTGTATCCAAACGTCGGAAACAGAAATCCGGATTCGCGGCGGTCGTCGAGCGGAAAGGTCGCGTAGGGCAGCCAGAACACCGGCACGTCGTGCACGCGGAAGGTCACGTCGTGACCCTTGCCGATGCCTTCGTCCTGATCGAGCACCATGTCGTTCGAACGCAGCGACCACTGCTGATCGGAAAGATCGCAGGTGCTGTAGGTCGAGGCGCTCAGGTGGGCATGGGTCTTGTCCTCCATGATCACCTTATCGGCGCTGCCGTTGCCGCGCGAGCTCATCAGCTGGTAGCGCACGTTGCCGTCGAGCGTGCATTGATCCAGGTCCGCGTTGCCCTTGGCGCTGTCCGCGGCCATCAGCATGCCGCGATCCTGGTAGCGCACATGGCCTTTGGCGTCGTAGTCCGTCGTCTCCGCGTCGTACATGATCGTGTCGGCACGCAAGAGCTGATCGAAGCGGCCGATCGCCGCGTCGCCTTCGAAAACATAATGCTGCGCGTCGGTGCTGTGGACCGCGTTTGCGTCGGCGGTGGCGTTGACCGAGGAACGGTCGCCCTCGGTCGGCAATCCCGCGACGTAAAAATCGAGAAGGTCGTTCTTCTTGCACATCGACCAGTCGACCGGCCGCTTCGGGCACTTGATCACGCCGAGCGGGCAGCTCAGCGACGCCGCGTCCTCCGCGTGTGCGAAGCCGAAAGCCAGCAGAAAACAGAGCGCCGAAGCGAGGCGGCGCGCAGGACTGAGAATCTCGGGCACGGAACCGTTTCGTCGGGACGCGGGCCGCTAGCTTGCCGAAACTGCCGCATTCCGGCAAACCCAGGCCGCCCGCCTCGCGCAGCAGGCGATCGGCCGCTCGTTCAGTCCCCGCTCTGGCCTCGCGAGCCGCCCATGCCGAGGTCCATCGGCTTGTAGCCTGCCGGCACTTCGAAGCGCGATTCGGAGATCGGCGCGTTCTCGATCGCGAGCGTCACCCGCCCGGTTTCGCGGCCGGAGGCGTAGCAGACGCGCCGGACCAGTACGCGATCGTCGGCGTCTTTTTGCGTTCCTTCCGGAACGAGACTGTGACTCCAGGCCTGCAGCGATTTGCCGAACCGCGCGATCCGGCGCGTTTCCGCGTCCCCGAGACGCAACGCGGAAGCCGGCGCATAGCAGTCCTCGCGCAGCATCTCGTCGCCGCGCAGATGTTCGCGCCGCACGCACGTGATGCCGCCGACATCGGCTTCACCCGCATCGCGATCGACGCGCTGCGGCGCGGGCGCAGACGCGTTCGCACCGGGCGCACTCGGCGCGCCCTGTGCAAGAAGACCCGGCATCGATCCGCCGCTGCCCGCCATCATGCGTTGCATCTGCGCGCGCTGATCGGGCGACATTTTCGCCATTTGTTGTTCCATCATCTTCTGCATCATCTGTTGCGTGCCGCTGTCCATGGGCATGTGGCCGCTTTTCATCGCAGCCGTCATCTCGTCGCGACTCATCGGCTTGCCGTCGGCGCCGGTCGGAGCGCCGCCCATCGTCATGCCATTGCCGCAATCGACCGGCTCGCCGGGCTGGCGATCGCGGTTGTTCGCGCTCATGCCGGGACAGATCGACTTCACCATCTCGAAAGGATCCATGCCGCTTTCGTGACGGATCTTCGTGCGCAGGCTCTTCATGATGTCGGCGTGCAGATCGACGGCGTCTTCGTCGAGCTCGGTCTGCATGAAACTCCGCGAGCGGTTGTCGATGAAATACGCAAGTTTCTCCGAGTGGTCGTAGATCATGCTGTTGCTCGTTTCGCCGGCGCCCGAATCGACGCGCAGCCACTGCGCCTTCAGCTCGAGCCGTTCGAAATCGCCGGTGCACCCGCCATCGCCGCGGTAGGTCAGCGTCGTGTCGGCAAGTGCGCCCGTCGAAAAAAGAAGCGTGGCGCCCAGCGCT
>DASYJJ010000154.1:0-16249 GCA_035996605.1 Rhodanobacteraceae bacterium | reverse complement strand
GGTCGATGCCTGCGGCATCGCCCGCATCCTGATTGTCCGGGCCCGTTCCGGCGCCGTCTCTGGTGCGTTTCACCCATGCACCTCCGTGTGCAGGCTCGATGATTGTCCGCCAAGTCGGCCGGCGGCGCGCGCGTTGCGCAGGCCGCCGGCCAGTTGCGTCCCTGCAGCGTCAGTCCGTTGACGCCCGTCCTCCCCACGGCATCGACTCTACGCCGCGGCGGACGAGATGCCATCGGCTCGATTCGGAAGAGCATGTAGGAAACTTCCTACCGTTGGGAATCCCGTTTAGAGTGTCCACGCGTCACGCGCCGCGCGCGTCAGCGGTTTGGCGCGGTGAAGAAGGAGCGATCGATGAAGATGGTCATGGCGATCATCAAGCCGTTCAAGCTCGACGATGTGCGCGAAGCACTCGCCGAAGTCGGCGTTCAGGGCATCACCGTGACCGAGGTCAAGGGGTTCGGGCGCCAGCGCGGTCATACCGAGCTCTATCGCGGCGCCGAATACGTTGTCGATTTCCTGCCGAAGATCAAGCTCGAGGTCGCCGTCACCGACGAATTGCTCGAGCGCGTCGTCGATGCGATCCAGCGCAGCGCGAACTCCGGAAAGATCGGCGACGGAAAGGTGTTCGTCTGGCAGCTCGATCAGGTCGTGCGCATCCGCACGGGCGAGCTCGATGGCGATGCGTTGTGATCTAAGAGCGGGGATTCGGGATGAGGGTGCGATTTTTCTTTTTTGAATCCCGAATCCCGAATCTCGAATCCCGGCTCCTACCGCACCAGAATCCACAAGCCCAACGCCCCGAACAACACCGCTGCGGCAATCCGCGCGGCCTTCAATGGCAACTTCTCCGCGAATCGCGATCCGAGCCAGACCACGGGCACGTTGGCCAGCATCATGCCGATCGTGGTTCCGGCGACGACCTGCCACAACGGGTGATATTGCGCGGCGAGCACGATCGTCGCGATCTGAGTCTTGTCGCCCATCTCGGCGACGAAGAACGCAATCATCGTCGCCACCAACACGCCGTAACGCGCTCCCCGTGCGGCTTCCGCATCGTCCGCCTCATCCGGTTTCAGCGTCCACAACGCGACCGAGAAAAAACTCAGCGCGACGATCCATTTCAGGATTTCCGGCGTGAGATAACTCGCGACCAGCACGCCGACGGAGCCCGCCAGTGCGTGATTGACCAGCGTCGCCGCCAGGATTCCCGCGCAGATCGGCCACGGCTTGCGGTACTTCGCCGCGAGAATGAGCGACAGCAGTTGGGTCTTGTCGCCGATCTCGGCGAGCGCGACGGTACTCGTCGAAATGAGGAAAGTTTGCATGAAAGCTCCGGCGGGCTGGGAATGGGTCGACGCAATGGTTCACTGCGTGCCGTCCCAGCCCGGGCGCGGCATGCATGAACCAAAGGTCTCGCCGGACAGGCTTCCCGTTACAGGATTCCCGTCGCGCGCGCCATGGCGTGATCGCCAAGTATGTTGACGCGCGTCCCGCGGCGTTTCGCTGCGGTCGGCTACTCCCCAATGGAGCGGGGCGAAGTTTAGGTGGCGCGCGTTTCAACGGCAAGTTCCGGACGATCCGGACCGTGTCGCGGTTGTCACGCGGCTCCGCCAGCGGACTCCCGGCTTGCCGCAAAACCGCGCGCGGCGCAAAGTGCACAGCGTTCAACGCAGAGCACATTTCCGATGGAATATCGTCGCCTTGGTTCATCCGGCCTGAAACTTTCCGCGCTTTCATTCGGCGCGTGGGTCACGTTCGGCAATCGCGTCGGACGCTCCGAAGCGCGCAATCTGATCGCGCTCGCCTACGACCGCGGCATCAATTTCTTCGACAACGCGGAAACCTACGCGGCGGGTGAGGCCGAGCGCGTAATGGGCGATGTGCTCGCGGATCTGCGCCTGCCGCGCGATGCGTGGTGCGTTTCCAGCAAGGTTTATTTCGGTGCCGTGCGCGA
Source organism: Rhodanobacteraceae bacterium (assembly GCA_035996605.1). Taxonomy (GTDB): domain Bacteria; phylum Pseudomonadota; class Gammaproteobacteria; order Xanthomonadales; family Rhodanobacteraceae; genus Dokdonella_A. Next base: position 14,295 of record DASYJJ010000154.1, on the reverse strand, counting down.
CCCGCAGCCGACGCAGCGCGGCCTGTCGCGCAAACACGTCATCGAGGCCTGCCATCAGGCGTTGACGCGCTTGCGCGTCGATTATCTCGATTTGTATTTTTGCCATCGGCCCGATCCCGACACGCCGATCGAGGAAACCGTGGCGGCGATGGATCTTCTCGTGCGCCAGGGCAAGGTGCTGTACTGGGGCACCAGCGAATGGCCGGCGGACGCGATCCGCACCGCGCATCGCATCGCGCGCGCGAACCATATGACTGCGCCGCAAATGGAGCAGCCGCAGTACAACCTGTTCCATCGCGAACGCGTCGAAGTGGAATACGCATCATTGTACAAAGAGCTTGGTCTGGGCACGACGATCTGGTCACCGCTGGCTTCGGGCCTCTTGACCGGCAAATACAACGACGGCATTCCGGCGGGTTCGCGCCTCGATACGCCGGGGTACGAATGGCTGCGGAGCAATATTCTCGAAGGCGATGGGCCGGCGCGGATCGCGAAAGTGAAACGTCTCGCCGCGATCGCTCGTGAGATCGGTGTGCCGCTTTCGCAGCTCGCGATTGCCTGGTGTCTCAGGAATCCGCACGTATCAACGGTGATGCTGGGCGCGACTAAGGCGGAGCAGCTCGAGGAGAATCTTGGCGCGCTCGAAGTGGCGGCGAAATTGGGTGATGCGGACGTTGCGCGCATCGAGGCGGCGGTTGCTTAGCGCGGCGGTGTTCGTTTTCTGACCCGCCGAAGGTGCGTCGATGCTTTCGTGCGGAGATTTCTCAAGCTTGCCCTCACCCTAGCCCTCTCCCGCAAGCGGGAGAGGGGATACGAAGCGGGCGAGGGGATGCAGGCAAAAAGAAGGATCGAAGGTTCGACACAGCTGTCTTTGCTTACGGCGAACGCGTCAGCGCCTCGTCGAAGAATTGAATCGCGCGCGGCGATCCGGATTGTCCGAGCCAGAACAGCGCCTGCTTTTTCACGTCGCGCGGATAGTCGCCGCGCAACAAGGCGATGAGCGCGTCGTCTGCTTTTTCGCCATTGAGCTGCGAAAGCGCGAACACGGCTTGTTCGCGCACTTCGCGGGATGACTCGTGCGTGATCGCGGCCGTGATGTCGGCGGCCGCGCGGTCGTCGTGCATCTGCGCCATCCAGAACAACGCCTGGCTGCGCACATGGTCCGCAGGATCGCTCTCGGACATCGCGTGGATGTGCGCGTACGAATCGCCCGCATGCGATTGCGACAGCGCGAAGATCGCGTGTTCGCGCAATTTCGGATCGCTGTCGGTCGTCGCGAAACGCTCGACGATGGCCGCGCCGTCCGAACCGCGTGCCTGACCGAGCCAGAACAACGCGTCCTCGCGCTGTTTGCGCGAGTGAGTGGGTTCGGCGCGTTCGGCGAGCAGGCGAGTTACGGTTGGATCGGCGTGATAGGCGATAGCCGGCAGCGCGAGGTCGTCGCGCGAAGCGTCCGTGCCGTCCATCCAGTTCGCAAGCATCACGATGCTTTCCGATGGAACGACACCTTCGATTCGGCGGATGCCGTTCGTGCTTTTCACCGGGCAGGCGGCATCGTACGCGCGGACGTCATCGATTCGCGCATGCGCAACATGCGCATAAATCGTCAATGTTCCGCTGACCGGCGGGCGCGGATCGTCGCTGGTGCTGAAGCCGCGATCGCGCCTGTCGAGATCGCAATCGCCGCGCCCATGACCGTGATCGTCGCCGAAATAGCAGCACGGCACGCCCGCATCCCTCACCATCGGGACGTTCCATGCGACCCAGCCGTCGGCCTGCTTGACGCGTGCTTCGAGTGTCGATTCAGCGCCGAAAGCCGCGAGCGCGTGTACCGCGGCCGCCAGCATCGCCGTTGCAAGAATGTGTTTCATCGCGGTTTCTCCTTCTTGTCGAGCTCTTCCTCGATGGCGTTGATGGCTTCATCGTCATTCATCAGCGAGAGCATGCGCAGCAGCGCTTTCTTCTCGTCGTTCGTCTTCGCCTGGTGATAGAGCTGCACCACCGAATCCGCATCGCCGGCGATGAGAAGGCCCTGCAACGTCGCATCGCGCAGTGCCGGCGTGCCCGCTTGCGCATACAGCGCGACGAGCTTGTCGTCGGCGCCGGCGACGCCAAGCGAATGCAGCGCTTCGATGCGCAAATCCTCCGGCAGCTTCGCGTTGCCGGCGATCGCCGCGAGTCCATCCGCGTTCCCGGCGACGCCGAGCGCATGGACGATCGCGCGCCGGTTATTGGCGTCCGTGGTCGTGTCGAACAGCTGCTTGAGCTCGTCCGACGCATCGAGTGCGCCGAGCGTTTCGATCGCTTTCGCACGCACGTCGGGGTCAGGCTCGTTGCGCGCGCTTGCCAGCACCAGATCCTTGCGATCGGCGACGAGCCACGCCTCGATGATCTGCCGCTTCTCGTTGGCGTCCTTGCTGGTCGCGTAGAGCTCACGCAAGCGCTCGATAGCGCGGTTCTCGCCGCTGACGCCGAGCATGCGCACGGCTTCTGTTCGCAGCTCAGGATCGGTCGCGGTCTTCGCCGTGTCGATGACCACGTCCAACGCGGCATCAGTGCCGAGTTGACTCAAAACAAACAAAGCCCGTTTCTTGGTCTGTATCGGATGCTGGCTTTGCAGCACTTTCTTCAACAACGGCAGTGCACGCTCGGGCGGCGCGTTCATGAGGCCTTGGACGGCGATGTCGGCGAGCTCTTCGTCGTCCATATCCGAAGTACTGGCCTTCGTGCTCGCCGGCCGCGCCTGCGGCAGCAGCGCGTCGGCGTCCTTGCTCCAGTGGCTGCCGGGAAATTCGCGATGCAGGCGCTCGATGGCATTCTTCGCTTCGGTCGTGCGCTTGGCCTGTACGAACGTGTACGCCTCCCAATACAGCGCGGCGTCCGCGCTTTTCGGCTCCTTCTGGCGCAGCAGTTTTTCGAGATCCTCGAAGTGCTTGAGCGCGGCATTCCAGTCGTTCTTCTTGAGCGATGCCTGCCCATCCCAGTACAGCTGATTGGCCGCCTTGTCGGTCGGAGCCATGTCGCCTTCCGTCGCCGCCGCCGCGGAATGCGTGCCGAGCGCCAGCACCATCGCGGCGGCAAGCAGGCTTGGAGTGATTCGTGTCATCGAAGATTTCCTCTGCGAATTCATGTGCGGTGCGCGCCCGAACGATCCAGACGTGCCTGCGTCGCGCGCACCTGGAACATCAGATCGGTCGAATTGAGGTAGTCGCGCAATCCTTGTGTCGGTTGGACGGGCGAAGTCGGCGACGGGTTAGCGAGCGCGATCAGAACGGGTTCGAGCTGGCGCAGAAAATCAGCGAGCTGCGTATTGCCCGCGCGCGCGGCGGCGATCGCATAGAGGCGATTCGATTCGACAAGCGAGGCGGCGAGCTCGCGATTGCTGTCGAGCAACGTCGCGCTGTCGCTGTTGCTCGCGGTCATGAGTACGCCTTCGGTTGCTCGAAGATGCGCGGCAACGTACGCGTCGAGCACGCGCGCTGCGGCCGCATCGGCCTCCGACACGGCGAGCAGCGGCGGCGCGCTGGTGCGGCCGGCATAGAATCCGATGCCGAGCGCAAGCGCGAGCGCGCATGCGCCAGCGAAAGCGAAACGCGGCGCCGTCATCCAGGCATTCAGCGCATTCAGACGATCGCGCCAGGATTCCCGCTTCGGCGCACCGCGCACGCCGAGGCGCGGTTCGAGACTGTGCCACAGCCGCGCGTTGAAATCCGCATCGGGCACCGGCGTCGGCAACGCATCCGCGCGCTCGAGCGCGCGCTCGATCGTCGAGTAGCGCTCGCGGAGCTCGCTCGTCCCGGTCAGCGCCCGATCGATTTCGGCGATGCGTTTCGCGTCGAGGCCGTCGCGGTAGTGATAGAGAATCAGATCGTCGTCGCTGATCGTGTTCATGGTCATTCCACCGGTTCGAGCGTCGCGCGCAACTTGCGCACGGCGCGGAAGATCGCCTGCTTGCTCGCGCTGATGCTGAGCGAGAGCGTCGCTGAAATGTCTTCGAGCGACTGGCCTTCGTGATGGCGCAGCACGAACGCGGCGCGCTCGATCTCGCTCATGCGCGCGAGCTCGCGTTCGATGTCGCGACGAATCTTGCTGCTTGTTGCGTGACGCTCGGGACCGGGCGGACTTTCGAGCGCGTCGGCAAGGAGCTCGAGGCCGTCATCGTCTTCCGGCAGCGCGCTTTCGACGCGGTTGCGCTTGCGCATCTGTTCCAGCGCCGCGTTGACCGCGATCCGATGCAGCCAGGTCGAAAACGCCGAGCGTCCGTCGAATTCGCGAAGATGCCGATACGCATTGAAGAACGCCTCCTGCACGGCGTCCTCGGCCAGCGCCTTGTCGCCGGTGATTCGTGCACAAACGCGAAACAGCGCGCTCGAGTGCGCCTCGACCAGATGCCGAAACGCAGCCGTATCCCCAGCGCCGGCCCGGGTAACCCAGCGCGCGTCGTCATTTGCCATGTGTCTAGGATGCGCCGTGCGGGCCAACGGTTAGCACTGAAAATGAATTGAGCGGCAGGGCCGAAGCCGGCCCAATCGGGCCAGCCGAATGCTGACAGACGATTCCTCCGTCGGCTTGGAGGTAAACGAGAATGCGTATCATTTATTCTCGGCGTCTCGCCTTCGAACATCGCCGCATGCCGTGGCTGCAAACGCTCGACCCGAAACCGCCATTGCGCCTTTCGCTGCTCGGCTTGAAATCGCGCAGCTCATCGCGCGCAGCAAAGCGCTGAACCCCTCGCGCGTTTGCACACGCTTTAGCGCATCTAAAAAAACCCGTCGCGTCAGCCGGTGTTCTGCAGGGCCTGGGCGACGCCGTGCACGGACGACACCAGCGCGCCGAGCAGCGGATCGTCGCTCGCGCTGCCGTTGGCGCGCCAACGTGCGAGAAGATCCACTTGAATCAGATTCATCGGATCGGCGTACGGATTGCGCAAGCGCAGCGATTGCTCGAGGCGCGGATCGTCGGCGAGAAGACGATCGATGCCACGAAGACGCAACACCCAACGGACGGTGCGCTCGTGCTCGGCGCTGAGACGCGGAAAGAATGCCTCGTGCAGCGGGCCTGCGAGTTTGGAAAAACACTCGGCGATCGCCAGATCGCTCTTCGCCAGCACCATCTCGAGATCCTCGATGAGCGTGCGGAAAAAAGCCCAATCGCGTGCCATTTCGCGCAACGTTTCTTCATCGCCACGCGCGGCTGCCGCATCAAGCGCGGTGCCTACACCGTACCAGCCGGGCAAATTGGAACGGCACTGCGTCCAGGCGAAAACCCATGGAATCGCACGCAAACCCGCGACTCCGCTGTTGCCGGCGCGCCGCGGCGGACGCGAACCGAGCGTCATGCTTTCGATGACGTCGATCGGCGTCGCCGCGCGAAAATAATCGACGAATTCCGGTGACTCGTCGACCAGCGCACGATAGGCATCGGCGCCGTCGGCGGCGAGCCGCGACATCGTTTCGCGCCAGCCGTGCTCGCGCGGTTCGGCCGGACGCGGCCGCAACGTTGCGAGCATGACCGCACCGACCGTCTGCTCGAGCGTGCGCAGCGCCAGAGCGCGGATCCCGTATTTTTGATGGATCACCTCGCCTTGCTCGGTGACGCGCAGTCGTCCTGCAACCGCGCCGCGCGGCGCGGCCATCACCGCGCGCGACGTCTTGCCGCCACCTCGGCTGATCGAACCGCCGCGGCCGTGAAAGAACACGACGTCCACGCTCGCAGCGCGCGCGATATCCAGCAGTTCGACCTGCGCGCGCTGCAACGACCAGCGCGCCGCGAGAATGCCGCCGTCTTTGGCGCTGTCCGAATAGCCGAGCATGATCGTTTGCCGATCGCCGCGCGCAGCGAGATGCGCGCGATAAACCGGATCGGCGAGCATCGCGGCAAGCGTGGCAGACGCAGCACGCAGGTCGGCGATCGTCTCGAACAGCGGCGCGATATCGAGCGGCACGTGGCCACCACTCGCGACGAGACCGCCCGCGCGCGCCAGCGCGAGGACCGCGAGCGCATCCGCGACGCTCGCAGCCATGCTGATGACGTAGACACCCAGCTCAGACTCGCCGTAACGACGCAGCGCATCCGCGAGCGCACCGAACACCGCCACACTTCGATCCAGCGTCGATTCCGTTCCCGCGACGTGTCGCGCGCGCCGCGACGGCAGCGCCTCGTCGCCATTTGCGTATCCCGCGAGCAGCGAAACTCGCTTCTCCACATCCTCCGGCAATTCCCCAAGCACTTCGGCCAATGCGTCCGCGTGCACGCGCGAATGCTGCCTGACGTCGAGTCGCGCGAGATGAAATCCGAACGTCACGATGCGTCGCTGCAGTCGGCGCACCGCGAACCATCCCGCATGCGCGCCGGCATGCGCGCGAAGGCTCGAAGCGATCAGATCGACATCCGCGGCGAACTCGCCGGCTTCGCGATAGGCTCCGGCCGCTTCGTCCGCCGTCGCCGCGAGTCGCGCGCCGATCAACTGCAAAAGGTAGCGATACGGCATGTTCGCGTGACGCGGCCGAATACGCGCCGCGACATCCGGCAGCAGCAAGCGATAATCGGCGAGCCGCGCGAGCACCGAGCGCTCGACGCCTGCGCGATCGAGCGTTTGGGTCAGCACGCGCGCGAGATCGCGGCACTCGGCACGGTAACGCTGCAGCACGAGACGCCGCTGCGTGCGCAGCGTCGTCGCGATCGTTTCGGCGCCGACGTGCGGATTGCCGTCCATGTCGCCGCCGACCCATGAGGCGAAACGCACCACGCGCGGCAGCGCCGGACACGTTCCATAGACACGCGCGATCGCGTCCTCGAGCGCTTCGTAGAAAACCGGCAGCACGCGATACAGCGGATCGGAAAGATAGAAATCGACATGGTCGATCTCGTCCAGCACCGAAGGCCGCAGATGCGAAAGATCCGCCGTCTGCCAGCCGCTGGTCAACGCAATGCGCACGCGCGCCCAATCGACCGCGAGCTCGCCTGGCGTGCGCGGCCCGGTGAGATCAGCGACGAGCGCGCGGACGATTTCCTGTTCCTTTTCGAGCAGCGACCGGCGCGATGCTTCGGTCGGATGCGCGGTCAGCACGAGCTCGATGTCCAGCCGCGGAAGAAGCCGCAGCAGCTCCTCGATCTCCACGCCCGCGGACTTGAGCCGTTCGAGCACGTCGTGCAAACCGTCCGGCTGCGGTGACGCGCCGGCAATCTGATAGTCGCGTCGGCGACGAATCCGATGCACGCGCTCGGCGATGTTGACCATCTGGAAATACGTCGCGAACGCGCGGCTGAGTCCGTCCGCGGTCGCCGGGTCAAGGCCGGCGAGTCCAGCGGCCAGCGCAGCGATTCCCTCACCGCGCTCGCGCCTGCCAATCGCCGCTGTACGCGCCGACTCGACGCGCGCGAAGAAAGCATCGCCGTTCTGCTCGATCAGAAGCTCGCCGACCAGCCGTCCGAGACGGCCGACATCCTCGCGCAAGCCTTGATCGCTCGCTCCGAATTCGACGTCGCGCAAATCGCGCACTTCGCTTGCTCCGTCAGTCTGCATCGAGCTTATCAGTCGTGCGCGAACGACATGCGGCGACGCCCATCACGTGCCGCGATCGGTGCGCAAGGTTTGCGCGGCGCGTTCGTCGCCGGCAGAGCGTCGGCCGACCAGCACGCCGAGCGCGAAGATGCCGGCCGCAACCAACACTGCGCCGCACGCGCCAGTTCCGCGCGGCGCGGGCTCGCCGAGCAGCACGATGCCGAACAGCGTCGAAAACAGAATCTCGGCCGCCTGCATCGCCTCCACCGCACCGAGCGCGGCCGCATCGTCCTGCACCATCGCGGTTGCGTGGAAGAAAAGGATCGTCGCGATCGTGCCGGCGAACAGCGCGACACCGGCAGCGAGTCCGACCTGCTGCAGCGAAGGTACGCCGGCCGCGCTCGCCGCATAGGCCGCAACGACGAGCCAGAAAGGCTGGCTCGCCAGCGTCATGCCGAACACGCGCTGGGTCGCGTTCAAGGTCTCGCCGGTTCGTTCGAGGTGCAGCAGGATGCGGCGGTTGCCGAGCGGATAAAGAAACGCCGCGACAGTCACGCTGGCGAGCGCGAGCCACGCATCGCGATCGAGATGTCCGCCGAAATGACTGAGCTGCATCACCGCCACCCCCGCGACAATGACCACGCCGAGCGCCAGCGCACCGCGCGGCAATCGCGCACGCACGTCGTCGTAGATCAGCGGCGCCAGCAGCATGCCGGCGATCACAGTCAGCTGGAACGTGCCGGCGACCAGCCACGCCGGCGCGTAGGCCGCCGCCCACGTCAGGCACACGCAGAACAACCCGAAGCCGACGCCGCTCCATAAGAACCAGACGCGCGGATGCGCGTGCAGGGCACGCCAAACGGGCGCGAAACCACCGCGCCGCGGCAAGACGCACGCGAGCATCGGCAGCGTCAGCAGATAGCGCAGCGACGCCGACCAAGCCCAATGGCCGCCGGCATTCGCCATCGCGCGATTCAGCACGTAGGTCGCCGTGAAAAACAACGCCGACGCGAGCGCGATCAATACGGCCGCGACGGTCGCGCGACGCTTCATCGTCTCTGCCCGCGCAGGCGTTCCACCGGAAAACTCGCGATTTCACCGCCGCCGCGCGCGCGGCGCGGCTGGCCCGGCGCGGGCGCGAACGCTTGTGCGTAGACCACTTCGTAGGTTGCCGGCAGGCGTCCGTCCTGGCGGAACGCTTCGTAGGCGGCGACGACGCGCTGCAGGTGCGCCTTGCCGGTCAGCGTCCGCCGCCGCTTCGCATCGGCGTTGGTTGCGCCGATTGCGCGCAGCTCGCGCATCAGCGTCAGCGCGTCTGCGTAAGTCAGCGTGAAGTCGTCGCGTTCGAGGACGGGATCGCGAAAGCCTGTCGTGAGCAGTGCATCGCCGATGTCGTGCATATCGACAAAGCGGCTCACATGCGGCGCTGCATCGGCCGCAGCGAACGCCGTGCGAAGCTCATGAAGCGTGGCCGGGCCGAACGTCGAGAACAGCAGGAGCCCGTTCGCTCGCAATACGCGCGCGAATTCAGCGAGCGCGAGCCCGGGATCGTCGCACCACTGCAGGCACAGGTTCGAATGAACAAGGTCGAAACTCGCGTCCGCGAACGGCAACGCCTGCACGTCGGCGGCCACGCGTTCGAATGCCGGTGGTTGTCCGGCACGCGCGGCGGCCGCACGCAGCATCGGCAGCGCGAGATCGAGAGCAACGACATCGGCGTTCGGATAGCGTGAGTGCAGCGCGCGCGCACCGGCGCCGGGGCCGCTGCCCGCGTCGAGAACGCGAACGGGTTGCAGATCGACGCCATCGAGCCGTTCGATGAGCCGCGCGCCGACTTCGGCCTGCAAAATCGCGTGCGCTTCGTACGTCGACGCCGCGCGGCCGAATGCATGGCGCACATGACGCGCGTCGAGGCCGGCGCTCATGCCGGCAACTCCGCGGCGAATTCAACGATCGTCCGCGCGAGCGCGTCCGCGTGGGCAAGGAACGGCGCGTGACCGCTGTCGCATTCGACATACCGGCCCCGCGCTTGCGTCGCGGCCCATTGCATCGCGGCCGGATTGATCAGGCGATCGCGCCTGCCCGCGATCCAAAAACTCGGCACAGCGATGCGCGCAAGCTCCGCGCGCAAGTCTGCGGTCTCAAGAATGTCGAGGCCGCGTTCGAGCGCAACCGACGCGGGTTCGCCGCGCTCGAACACGCGCGCCTTGAGTTCGCGCAATTCGCTGCGCGCTTGGCTCGAGCCCATCGCTTCGAGGGCGAGAAAACGTTCGATCGTGCCGCGATAGTCGCGCGCAAGTCCCGGGCTGAATTCGGCGAGCACATGGGCAGCGACTCCGAGCGGCCAGTCGTCGCCCGCGACGAACCGCGGGCTCGACGCGATCAACACGAGACCGCGCACGTTCGCAGGTTCGTCGAGCGCGGCGCGCAGCGCGACGATTCCGCCGAGCGACCAGCCAAGCCAGATTGCGCGCGGCGTCGCTCGGGCAATGCGACGCGCCGCATCGCCCAATTCGAATTCGGCGTCGTCGCGACTCGCGCCGTGTCCGGGCAGGTCGACGAGGTGCAGGTGAAAATGCGGCGCCAGTGCGCGCGTGAGCGGCGCGAAAATGCCGGAATGCATGGCCCAGCCGTGCAGCAGCACGAGGTCGGGTCCGCTGCCCTCGCGATCGATGTGCATTCAGCGGGCCGCCGCGCCGTCGGGCGCCATATGCATCGTCGAGCCGAGCGCGGCGATGAGCCGTTCGACATCCGATTCCGAGTGCAACGCAGTCAGCGTGATGCGCAATCGCGCCTTGCCTTCAGCGACCGTCGGCGGGCGGATTGCAGGAACGTAGAAGCCGGCGTTTTCGAGCCTTGCGGAGACTTCGAGAGCATTCGCGCTCGAGCTAATCAGGATGGGCTGGATCGGAGTGCGCGAATCCATCAATGTCAAATGATGTTCCGCTGCGCCCGCGCGAAGATGCGCGATCAGGCGGGCGAGACGATCGCGACGCCAGCCTTCGAAGCGGGCGATATCCATTGCCGCGCGCGCGGCCGCGGCGAGCGCGGGCGGCATCGCAGTCGTATAGATATAGGTGCGTGCGTTCTGAACGAGCGCGTCGATCAGTTCCGCGCTGCCGGCGACGAATGCGCCGGCGACGCCGAGCGCCTTGCCGAGCGTTGCCATCAGGATCGGCACGTCGCGCTGCGAAAGGCCGGCTTCGGCGACGCTTCCGGCGCCGTCCGCGCCGAGCACGCCGATTCCATGCGCGTCGTCAATCATCAGCGTTGCGCGTTGCGACGTGCTGACCGACGCGAGCTCGCGAAGTGGCGCGACGTCGCCGTCCATGCTGAAGACGCCGTCGCTCGCCAGCAGCGCGGCGGCATCGGGTCTTGATTCGAGTTGGCGCCGCGCGCCATCGGCGTCGGCGTGCGGATAGCGTTTCAGCTCGCAGCCGGCGAGGCGCGCCGCATCGATCAGCGATGCGTGGTTGAGTTTGTCCTGCACGCAAAGATCGTCGTTGTCTAGCAGTGCGGCGACGACGCCGAGATTGGCCATCCAGCCGTCCGCGAACAAGAGCGCGCGTTCGCGGCCGGTCCAGCGCGCAAGCGCCTCTTCGAGCGCAGCATGTTCCTCGCGATGACCGCCAAGCAGATGCGCGGCGGTCGCACCGACGCCCCAGCGTGCCGCGGCGACGGCCAGCGCTTCGCGCAGTGCCGGATGCTGCGCCAGGCCGAGGTAGTCATTGCTGGCGAAGTTGAGAAGACGTTTTCCACCGATGTGCACGTGCGCGCCGTCGACGGCTTCGACGGTACGCACCCGACGCAAAAGCGAATGCCGCGCGCGTTCGGCGTGCAGCGGGGCAAGGCGGTCGAGTAGCGAAGGACGCGACATTTCGAAAACGGGATTTGTTTCGGAGCAGGTGCGATGCAGCGACGAAACGGATCGTCGCCGCTACATCATTCCACGATCGATTCGGCGACAGCGGTCTCGACGATTTCGGCGTGGACCGTGTTCGTTTCGGTGACGATGTTCATCGGCTGGATTCCAAGGCGCGCGAACAGCCGCTGATCGTGTTCGACATCGGGGTTTCCGGTCGTCAGCAATTTCTCGCCATGGAAAATCGAATTCGCGCCGGCGAAGAAGCACAACGCCTGCAACTCGTCGCTCATCTCGGCGCGTCCGGCCGAGAGCCGCACCATCGATTCAGGCATCAGGATGCGCGCGGTCGCGATCGTGCGCACGAATTCGAACGGATCGAGCGGCGCAGTGCCGGCGAGCGGCGTGCCGGCGACCTGCACGAGCCGATTGATCGGCACCGATTGCGGATGCTCGGGAAGGTTGGCCAGCGCCTGCAGAAGTCCGGCGCGTTGCTCGCGGGTTTCGCCCATGCCGACGATGCCGCCGCAACAGGTCTTGAGGCCCGCGTCGCGCACGTTTTCAAGCGTGTTGAGCCGATCCTGATATTCGCGCGTGTGGATGATCTCGCCGTAAAACTCCGGCGCGGAGTCGAGATTGTGGTTGTAGTAATCGAGGCCGGCCTCCTTGAGCGCTTCGGCTTGTCGTTCGCTCAGCATGCCGAGCGTCGCGCAGGTTTCCATGCCGAGCGCTTTCACCGCGCCGACCATTTCGGCGATCTTCGGGATGTCGCGATCCTTGGGCGAGCGCCACGCCGCGCCCATGCAGAAGCGTGTCGCGCCGGCGGCTTTGGCTTCGTGCGCTTTGACGAGCACGGCGTCGACGGTCATCAGTTTTTCCGCGGAGACGCCGGTCGAGTAGCGGGCGGCCTGCGGGCAGTACGCGCAATCTTCCGGACAGCCGCCGGTTTTCACCGAGAGGAGTGTCGATACCTGCACGGCGTTCGCGTCGTGATGCGCGCGGTGCCGAGCGTGTGCGCGCGCGAGAAGATCGGCGAACGGCAGATCCATGAGCGCGCCGACTTCGGCGCGGGTCCAATCGTGGCGGAGGGCGTCGGCAGACATGCGAAACTTCCGGCGGGGGGCAATACGGGAACGGCAAGGCCCGGAGTCTGGAATTGGCGCCGGGAGGCTGTCAACTTGGAGTGGACCCGCAAGGTTGACGGGCTGGGCCATCGCCTGCTTCGCTGGGTGCTGCCACTTCGTTGCCTGCTGTGCGGCGCGGATGGCGACGGCGGCCGTGACCTTTGCGCCGGATGCGCACGGGATTGCAGGGTGAATTCGCCGAGTTGTCTACGCTGTGCGCTGCCCCTGGCAACGCCCGCGCCGCTGTGCGGCGAATGCCTGGAACAGGAGCCGCCGTTTGTCGCGGCCTGGGTGCCGTTTCGTTACGGGCATCCGCTCGACCTGCTCGAAGCGCGCTTCAAGTTCCGCAACGACCTCGCCGCCGGCCGCGTGCTCGCCGATCTGATGATCGAGCGCGCGACATCCGATGCACCGGCTCGGCCGGCCGCGCTCGTCGCGGTGCCGCTGCATCCGTCGCGCCTTCGCGAGCGCGGCTACAACCAGGCACTCGAACTTGCGAAGGCGCTTTCCGCCGCATTGCTCATTCCGCTCGCCCGCGATGTGCTCGTGCGCGTGCGTGCGACGGCGGCGCAGACGGGCCTCGACTCCGCCGCTCGCCGGCGAAATCTTCGAGGCGCGTTTGCGGTCGCGCGCAAAACTGGGATGCCCGAGCACATAGCGCTCATCGACGACGTGATGACGACCGGCGCAACCTTGCGCGAATGCGCGCGCGTGTTGCGTCGTGCGGGTGTCGCGCGCGTGGACGTTTGGGCGCTGGCGCGCGCACCGCCGCCGCGCACGTGAAATGCCAGTGTCGAACTAGCGGATCGCCAGCGCGAGCACGAGCCCGACCCAGAGCGCGAGTCCGACCCAGTTGTTGTTGCGGAACGCGGCGAAGCAATGCGCGCGCGATCGATCGCGGATCGTCCATTGCTGCCACGCGAACAGCGCCGTCGCAATACCGAGCCCGAGGTAATACGGCCAGTGCAGCGCCGCGCGCGAGCCGGCCAGCAACATCGCGAAAAGGAACGTCGCCATCAGCACGCCGATGATCATGCGGTCGGATTCGCCGAACAGGATCGCAGTGGACCGCGCGCCGACACGGATATCGTCTTCGCGATCGACCATCGCGTATTCGGTGTCGTAGATCGTCGAGAACAGCACATTGGCGAGGAACAGCAGCCAGCACAGCGGCGGCAGCGTGTTCGTCACCGCCGCGAAAGCCATCGGAATCGACCAGCCGAAGGCGGCGCCGAGGACCACCTGCGCGAGGTGCGTGACGCGTTTGCTGAAAGGATAGACCGCTGCCAGCGCGGCACCGACGAATGACAGCTCGATCGTCAACGTATTCGTGAACAGAACGAGCACGAACGCGAACGCAAGCAAAGAGGCGAACAGCAGCAACGCTTCGCGTCGCGTCACGCGACCGGCAGCCATCGGCCGCCCGCGCGTTCGCTCGACGTGTGCGTCGAGCCATTCATGATCGGCGTAGTCGTTGATGACGCATCCGGCGCTGCGCATCACGAACACGCCGAGCGTAAAGATGACCAGCGTTCCGATCGGTGGAAAATCGTTCGCCGCGAACCAGAGCGCCCACCATGTCGGCCACAGCAGCAGCAACGCACCCACCGGACGATCCAGGCGCATCAGCACGAGATAGTTCAGCGCGCGCAACCGGTACTGCGGTGGCATGCGGTCGATCAGCCAATGAATCGCGCGCAACGAGCGCACTGATGCGTCGGCAGGGCGTGGATCCGCGCGGGGTGCCGCGGCGGGTTGCGGCTGCGTGCGCAGGAATGAGGGGAGGCTTTCGCGCGCGGAAGCAT
>DASYJJ010000153.1:0-2525 GCA_035996605.1 Rhodanobacteraceae bacterium | reverse complement strand
CGGCGACGACAAAAAGCCCCGAACCCGACGAGCCGTCTTCGGTCGTCCCTTGCAGGTACGGACCGGTTTCCCAATGGGTGTTCGTGCCCCCGGCGCCGATGCAGTTGTCTGTGGTGCCCGGCATCGGGCCGGACGTGACTTTCTTGACGTCGCCGGACGGATGATGGATGCCAATCGTCCCCGAAGGCGTCGCGCCGGTCGCGTCCCAGCCTGCGTAGTAGACATCCCACGAAGCCTCGGGAACCTGCGCGAGTTCGACGAGCGCGAAATCGGTATCCGCGCGAGTCGCGCGTAGCGTCGCGCCGTGCTGGTCGTCGTTGAGAAATCCGCCGGCGGGTGGACTGAGGCCGGCGCACTGGGTCGACTGATAGTTCCAGTACACGACCATCGAGCTCGCTTCGCTGCTGCTCGAAACGCAATGCGCCGCGGTCAGGAAATAATTCCTGCGATCGTGTGGCACGTCCGCGAGCAACGTGCCGGTGCAGATGAACGTGCCGTGGTCCGCATCGTCGACAAATTCGTAGTAGCCGACCGCGCGGATCTCATCGGGATACGGCTCGCCGAGCGGGCAGACGACATTGATGTTGCACGGCCCCGACGTGCCGGGCCCGGTGTAGAGCGTTCGCTTGAAGAGATCGCGAAAGCCCGCGCCGACGGTTGCGATTTCGACATCAGCCGATGACGTGGCGCCGGGCGGAACGCGGAGTTCGATCGTCGCGGTATCGCCGGGAACGATCGACGAGTTGAACCGGCCGTCATCGGAATCGGCCGTCGTGTACGGGCCCTGGTAATAGTTGTCGGCGCCGATCACGTACAACGCGGCACCGGCTGGCAGCTCAAAGCGCGCGAAGCCGAAACGGAGATCAGTCGCGCCGGCCGCGCGCACGCGGACACGCCAGAGCCGTGATCCGTCCGGCAGGAGTCGCCAGATTCCGTTGTGCGCAGCACCGATCGAAACGTCGATGATGTCGGAGGTCGCCAGTCGTTTCGTCGGCGTCGTCGATTGCGCACGGGCCGTCGTTTCGGCGCGGCGTCGTGCGGCGTCGATCGATCCGACGATCTCGATCGGGATGGCCGATGCCGTCTTCTCCGGATGTGCGAGCGAGTAGGGCGGTTCGCCCTGCCGCGCGGACGCGAGGCCGGCTTTGGCCAATGCGACAAAAAGCGCAAGTCGCACCGCGTAACGCAGCGGAGAAATTCGCGTGCGCATGTTTTTGCTTCGCTTCATATCCTCGCCCGTCAGCGAAAGTTGGTCCCCATGAGGCCGAAACACGCCGCTATCAGCAGCAGCCCAACTCCGAATATCGAAGCCAGACCGATCGCGACGCCGCCGGCCGTGCGCGGCTGACCGCGCATTGCGAACCAGACGATCAACGCGACGATGCCGATCCATGGCAGCAGCATCAGCACGATGATGGCGGCGCTGTCGCCGCTTGTGAGCAAACTGGCAAGCAGCGAGATGACGATGTAACCACCGATCAGCATGCCCCAGGCGCAGGCGACGCCAAGCAGCAACGAGCCGCGCGGATTGCGCGGCGTTGGAGTCGGCACCGGTGTCGGATTGTTCATCGGGAGTCCTCGCTGATGAGCTTGGATCGGGTCGGTGAAATCAGGGATAGCTTCGCGCGGCCCTAGCCCGCAACTCGTCTAGCCTTGCGGTGCGGCCGTCGCGGTAAAAAAGGTTGAAGGTATCAAACGGGATCAGTCGGCCGTCCGGCTGCGCGATGTGCACGCAGGACTTCTTGACCGCGCGCAGATCGAACGAATACGCGTCGATGAATTGCATGATCAACACGCGGAATACGTTGCGATAACTCCATTCCGTGGGCGCCTGCACGGCGGGCAGGCAGCACAGAAGGTCGGACAGCGAGCACGCCTGCGATTCCGGAGAATGGTTCGTCGCGAACAATTCGAACACGTGTGCCCGGAGCGCTTCGTCGCGCTCGACGACGATCGTGTTGCGGCCTTTCGCGATCAGCGTCTCGGGCGACACGAATCGCGTCAGCGGAACGGTCGCGCCGTCCAGCTTCAGCGCATAAGCCATCGCAAGACAATCCGGGTTGCACGGCACCGGAATCAAATCGTCAGGTTCGAATACGGCGGTCTGCTCCAGAATGCGCCGGCGCACTTCGGTCAAGGTGAGCCGGTCGCGTGACGGATCGTAGTTTTCGAGTCGTCCGGCCGCCTGGATCGGCTGGAATGTCACGCCGCGGACGCACGGCTGCTGCAATGCGAAGTCGATGATGCCGCCGAGCTCGTGATCGTTGAGGCCTTTCTTGACCGTGACCACCAGCGTCGTCGAAATGTCGTGTTCGTTGAGACGATCCAGCGCCCTCTTGCGGACTTCCGACAGCTTCGCGCCGCGCAGATCGAGATGCACTTCGTCGCGCAGCGAATCGAACTGCAGATAGAGCTCGAAACCAGGCTCGTATTCCTTGAGCCGCGCCGCGAAGTCCGGTTCCTTGGCGATGCGCAAGCCGTTCGTGTTGACCATCAGGTGTCGGATCGGACGACGTTTCGCCGCG
>DASYJJ010000152.1:0-2859 GCA_035996605.1 Rhodanobacteraceae bacterium | reverse complement strand
GTCGGTCGCCCCAATGTCGGCAAGTCGACGTTGCTCAACGCCTTCGTCGGCGCGCCGCTCAGCATCGTCACGCCGAAACCCCAGACCACGCGCCATCGCATTCTCGGTATCGCGACGCGACCCGACGCACAAGTCGTTTTTATCGATACGCCGGGCCTGCACCAGGGCGACAAACGCGCAATGAGTCGCCAGCTCAACCGCGTCGCGCGCCAGGTGCCCGGAGATGCGGATCTCGCCATCCACGTCATCGACGCGATGCGTTGGACCGACGAGGACGAAGACGTATGGCGTGTGCTGGCACAGACTCCAAAGCCAAGACTCCTCGCGATGAACAAGGTCGATCGCGTGACCGCCAAGGGACGCTTGCTTCCTTTTGCCGCCGATATGACGCGCGATCGCGATTACTCCGCAGTGCATTTCATCGCCGCGCGGCGCGGCGATGGCGTCAAGGCGCTGCTCGAGGACGTCGTCAAACGCTTGCCCGAAGGCGCCGCCGCCTATGGCGACGACGAGATGACCGATCGCAGCGAGCGCTTCCTCGCCGCCGAATTCATTCGCGAGCAGATCATGCTGAGTTTCTCCGCGGAGCTGCCGTATGCCGCCGCGGTCGAAATCGAAAATTTCGAGGACGCGGGTGGCGTTGCGCGCATCGGCGCCGTGATCTGGGTCGAACGCGAGGGTCAGAAGGGGATCGTGATCGGCACCGGCGGTCGCCAGCTCAAGGCAATCGGTACGGCGGCTCGTCGCGCGATGGAGACCATGTTCGGACGCCGTGTTTTTCTCGAACTCTGGGTGCGCGTACGCGAATCCTGGAGCGACGACGAAGCCATGCTTCGGCGGCTGGGCTACGGCGACTGACGGTCGATGATTTGCGCGCGAGCGCTGGTGCCATCGTCGAACGACTCTGCGTGCGAATGACGGCGTCATCCGCGCTACGCTAGGCCCAATCGGCATCCAACCCGGCTCACACGACTTTGTCCGCGACGCGCATCGAGCAGCAACCCGGATTCATCTTGCACGCGCGTGCATGGCGTGAGACGTCGATGCTCGTCGAGGCTTTCACGCGCGACCACGGACGCGTTGGCATCGTCGCACGCGGCGTGCGCAGTACGAAAAGCCGCTTTCCGCGCGCAGCCCTGCAGCCTTTGCAGCCGTTGTTGCTCGGCTGGAGTGCGCGCGGCGAACTCGGCACGCTGACCTCGGCCGAGCAAACGGGCACGCGCTGGATGCTCTCCGGCGAGGCGCTTCTCGCCGGCATGTACGTCAATGAGCTCGTATTGCGCCTGACCAGCCGGAACGATGCACACCCCGCAGCGTTCGCGGCGTACACCGAATGCCTCGCGCGGCTCGCCGAACAACCCGACATCGCCTGGACATTGCGCCGCTTCGAGCGCGACTTGCTGGCCGAACTCGGGTATGCGCTGATGTTGACGCAAACGACACGAGGCGCGCCGATCGATTCCGCTGCCGCGTATGCGTACGTCGCCGACTCGGGTCCGATCCCGGCGCGCGACGGCAGCGGGTTGCCGCGTATCAGCGGCGCGGCGCTCACGGCTCTGGATCGCGACGAAATGCCAACGCCGCCGCAACTGGCTGAGCTACGCAGGCTCATGCGCAACGTGATCAGCCATCTGATCGGCGGCGATCTCAATGCATGGGGACTTTCCTCGCGTCGCCTGCTCGACATCGCCGACGCCGGCGCACCGGCTGCGACGGCCGCTGAGAATTCGGATTTCGTCTAGTCGGTCGAAGGTTCAGACACCAGCAGCTGCGCGCGAATGTCGGCGCATGCTGCAAGAAAATCCGTTGCCGCGGCATCGGGCCACGCGTCGGCGGCATCGAGCGCCACTCGCAGCCGTGCGCCGGCTCGCGCGAGAGCCGGTGTTCCGCAGAAACCGGCGGAAGCATCGAGGCGATGCAAGCGATCGCGCAGCGCGTCGACGTCTGCACGTGTTGCGATTGCAGCGAACTCTGCGGGCAAAGTGTTCAGTTCCGCGACCAGCAAGCCGCGCAGTGCGGCGAGAATCGATCGATCGCCGCCGACCGCTGCAAGCGCGCTCGTATCATCGAGGGCTGCATCGCCGACGACCGGCGCATTCGTGCCGGTGTCGTCATCGGAATGCCTCAAATGGCGCGCCAGCGCGACGTGAAGCGCATCGACGCTCACCGGTTTCGCGATGACATCAGCGAATCCCGCGGAAATCAGATTGCGTCGACCAGCGTCGTCGGTGCCGGCTGTCGTCGCCACAGCGGGCGCTCGCTGCGACGGACCCGCGTGTGAACGGATGCGCGCGAGCGCCTGCGCACCGTCGAGCTCGGGCATGCGCGCATCGAGGAGCAAAAGGTCGAACCGTTCGCGTTCTGCCCGTGCGACAGCGTCGGCGCCGTCGCGGGCGAGCTCGCAAGCAAAACCGAGCTGCGCCATGGCTTCGGCGAAGAAGCGAAGCGTTACCGGATTGTCGTCGGCGACGAGGATTTTCGGCACGGCGTTTTTGCGGCGGATGCGAGGAACGACGCAGAATGGCGTTCACGACGGCGATCGTCAATCGCACAAAGCGCAGGCCGCTCGAAAGCATCGGCGGTGGTATCTGCGATGCGCAATATCCATCACGCGCCTGCCAATGACTAGTTTCGGGAGGGTGCTCGACGATTTGTGAAACGACCGCAATGGCGCCGACCGGGCTGGAGAAGAGCGGTCCATCCGCTGCGCTGACGCCATCAATGCCAGGCGCTAACGTCTTCTGAGCACCGTGGATACATGGAAACATAGATAATCCCGAGCTGCGCCAGCGATCGGCTGATGCGCAAGTCGTTTCTATTCCGCGGGCGTCGAATGCAAAACCACGAAGTCGAAATCAC
>DASYJJ010000151.1:0-1583 GCA_035996605.1 Rhodanobacteraceae bacterium | reverse complement strand
CCCAGTCGCGCTGCACCGTGACGACTTGCTCGGCAATCGCAACCGCGTCGCGCGTCTGGCAAAAGCCCATGACGTCCGCGGTGCGCGGATACGTGTCGGGCTCGCCGTGGGTCATGCCCATGCCGCCGCCAACGGTGACGTTCCAGCCCGTGACATCGCCTTTGCCGTCGAGAATCGCGATGAAGCCGAGATCGTGCGCGAAAATGTCGACGTCGTTCGAGGGCGGCACCGCGACCACGATCTTGAATTTGCGCGGCAGATAGGTCTTGCCGTAGATCGGCTCGACCACGTCGAGCTGTTCGCCGCCGGCGATCTTCGCGCCATCGAGCCAGATCTCCCGGTAGGCACCGGTTTTCGGCTCGAGATGATCCGAGATGCCGCGCGTCAGTTCGAGCGCGACCGCGTGCGCCTTCGACTGATATGGGTTCGGGTTGCACATCACGTTGCGGTTGACGTCGCCGCAGGCCGCTATGGTGTTGAGCAATTGCTCGTCGATCGCCCGCATCGTCGCCTTGAGGTTCGACTTGATGACGCCGTGGAGCTGGATAGTCTGGCGCGTGGTCGCGCGCATCGTGCCGTTGCCATAGACGCGCGCAACCCAGTCGAGCGCGCGCCATTGCTTGGTGGTCAGCACGCCGCCCGAGACGCGTACGCGGATCATGAAGGCGAAGGCCTTCTCCAGCTTCTTGCGTGTGCGCTCGCCGCGCAGATCGCGGTCGTCCTGCAGATACATGCCGTGAAATTTGACGAGTTGCTGATCGTCCTCGACGATCGCGCCCGTGATCTCCTCGGCGAGGCCTTCGGCCAGCGTGCCGCGCAGATAATTGCTGGCGTCCTTGATGTGCTCGTTGCGCGAGAGCTCGGTCATCTCAATACACATCCTGCTGATAGCGCTTGTCGCGTTCAAGCGCCGCAACGGCCTGCTCGGCAGCCTCCGGAGACAGCGACTTCACGTCGGCGTAGGCGCGCACCAATGTTGCGCGCACGTCCTTCGCCATCGCGTTCATGTCGCCGCAGACATAGAAGTTCGCGCCGCCGTCGAGCCATTCGATCAGGTCGCGGCGTTTGTCCCAGATGCGGTTCTGCACATAGACCTTCTCGGGCGTATCGCGCGAGAACGCGACATCCATGCGAGCCAGCGCACCGTCCTTGAGCGCATCCTGCCATTCGAGCTGGTAGAGGAAATCGTGCGTGAAGGTGCGGTCGCCGAAGAACAGCCAATTGCGGCCCTTGGCCTCAGTGGCGCGGCGTTCCTGAACGAAGGCGCGGAACGGCGCGACGCCGGTGCCTGGGCCGACCATGATGATGTCGCGCTCGCTCGAAGGCAGCGTGAAGTGCTTGTTGGGCTTCAGCTTCACGCGCACGCGCGCGCCCTTCTTCAGACCTGCCGCGTAGTTCGACGCAACGCCCTTGCGGGCACGGCCGCGCGTTTCGTAGCGCACTGCCGAGATGAGCAGATGCGCTTCCTCGCCGACTTCGCTGCGCGCCGACGCAATCGAGTAGGCGCGAGGCGCGAGTGGACGCGTGAGCGCGCGCAGCTTCTCGGCATCGAGGGCGAGCGGGAATTGCTGAACCAGGTCGAT
>DASYJJ010000150.1:0-3619 GCA_035996605.1 Rhodanobacteraceae bacterium | reverse complement strand
CTCGCGCCGGCGCCCGACAGCGCCGATCTCGAACGTCGCGCGGTCGCGCATGCGCGCGCGCTCGCCGAACGACTCGACTATGTCGGCACGTTCGCGTTGGAACTTTTCGATCGCGACGGCGACCTGCTCGGCAACGAGATCGCGCCGCGCGTGCACAATTCCGGCCACTGGACGATCGAAGGCGCGGTCTGCAGCCAGTTCGAGAATCATCTTCGCGCCGTGCTCGGTCTGCCGCTCGGCGATACGTCGGCGCGGGGTCCGAGCGTGATGCTCAACTGGATCGGCGAATTGCCCGATGCCAACGCGATCCTGCGCGAGACGGACGCGCACTGGCACGACTACGGCAAACTGCCGCGCGCGGGCCGCAAGGTCGGCCACGCGACGGTATGCGCGCGCACTCATGCGGAATTGAGCGAACGCCTCGCGCGCATCGCGGCCGCGCTCGGCCGCGAAACGCAGATCGAACCCGTGCGCGCCGCGCTGGCCCGTTAAGCGCGAGAAGGCTTACGCCATCTGGCTGGCGATGAAATCCCAGTTGACCAGGTTCCAGAACGCTTCGAGATATTTCGGCCGCGCGTTGCGATAGTCGATGTAATAAGCGTGCTCCCAGACATCGCAGGTCATC
Source organism: Rhodanobacteraceae bacterium (assembly GCA_035996605.1). Classification (GTDB taxonomy): domain Bacteria; phylum Pseudomonadota; class Gammaproteobacteria; order Xanthomonadales; family Rhodanobacteraceae; genus Dokdonella_A. The sequence goes on along the minus strand of DASYJJ010000150.1, from coordinate 2,994 downwards.
AGCGGACGATCGCTGCCGGTGATCGGCGTGCCGGCGTTCGACGTGCTGACGAGGCCGAGACCTTTGTCCGCGCGCTGCACGAGCCAGCCCCAACCTGAGCCGAACGTGCCGACCGAAATTTTGGTGAACTCGTCCTTGAATTGCGAGAAGCCGCCGAAGCCCTTGTTGATCGCATCGGCAAGACGCCCGCCGGGTTCGCCGCCGCCTTTGGGCGACAGGCAGTTCCAGTAGAACGTGTGGTTCCACACCTGCGCTGCGTTGTTGAACATGCCGCCGGACGCCTTGCGCACGATCTCTTCGAGCGAGAGGTTCTCGAACTCCGTGCCCTTGATCTGGTTGTTGAGGTTGGTGACGTACGTCTGATGATGCTTTCCGTAGTGGTAATCGATTGTTTCCGCGGAAATATGCGGAGCCAGCGCGTCGCGAGCCCACGGCAGCGGTGGAAGTTCGATGGCCATCATTCCGTCTCCTTGGTAGGGTCGTTCAGTCTAGCAGGCGCCTCCGGCCACACAGCCGCGGCCGCTCCGCGCTGGTAGAATTGCGTTCAGTGGCGCGCATCGCGCCGTTCGATTCGAGAACGCAATGGAAGTGGTGGACCGCATCAAGTCGACGTTGAATTCGCACCCGATCGTGCTTTTCATGAAAGGCACGCCGCAGTTTCCGATGTGCGGATTTTCGAGCCGCACCGCGCAGGCGCTGAAAGCGGTCGGAGCGGATTTTCATTCGGTCAACGTGCTCGAAGACCCGGAAGTCCGCGCGAACCTGCCGCGCTACTCGAACTGGCCGACGTTCCCGCAGCTTTTCATCAACGGCGAGCTGATCGGCGGCTGCGATATCTGCGTGGAGCTCTACGAGTCCGGCGAGCTCGACCGTCTCGTCAAGGACACTCAGAAGGCCTAATGGCGCCCTGATGCTGCCGCTGGCGACGATCGAAGGCGGCGTGGCGCCGCCCGCTTCGCTGCGCGATCGCGTCGTGCTCGTTACCGGAGCGACCGGTGGTCTCGGACGCGCGACATCGCTTGCTGCCGCGGCGGCGGGTGCGATGGTCGTGCTGCTCGGTCGCAAAGTGCGCGCCCTGGAAACGCTTTACGACGACATCGAACGCCTCGGCGCGCCGCAACCCGCGGTGTATCCGATGGATCTCGCCGGCGCAACGCCGCGCGACTACGCCGATCTCGCCGCTTCGATCGAACGCGAGTGCGGACACCTCGACGGCGTCGTGCATGCGGCGGCGCATTTCGACGGACTGCAGCCGTTCGATCAGCAGAAACCCGAAGAATGGCAGCGCACGCAGCAAGTCAACGTGACCGCGCCGTTCCAGATGACGCAGGCGTGCATGCCGCTGCTGCGAAAGGCGCCGGATGCCGCCGTCGTTTTCGTGCTCGACGATCCGCTGCGCACCGGCAAGGCGTTCTGGGGCGGCTACGGCGTCGCCAAGCACGCGGTAGCCGGTATCGCTTCGATCGTCCACGAGGAAACCGAAAACAGTCGTGTGCGCACGCATGCCCTGTTGCCGGGTCCGATGCGAACGGTGCTGCGTCGCGCGGCGTATTACGGTGAGGATACGTTGATGCATCCGGAACCGGATCACGCGGCGGGGTTTGTTGTCTGGTTGGTTTCTGCTGATGGGGCGGAAATGCGGGGGAAGGTTTTGGATTTGAGGGGGTAGGTTATTGGTTGTGGTTTGCGTGGAGGCGGCGCGCTTTGTTTTTGTGGTTTATGGGGTGGGGTTCGCCCACCGCTGTTTAGCCGTTCTGCCTCTTTGGGGTTTCGCGAAGACCGACTCACGTCCGTGTGTTGTTTCGTCCGCCATCCCTGGCGGACGAGTCACTTTCTCTTGCATGCCCAAGAGAAAGTAACCAAAGAGAAGGGCACCCTCGCGGCCGCGGTCGCCGGGCATCGTGCCCGGCGACTAACGCGAGGACGCTCCGGAGGTTCGCTGACGGCACGTCCGTGTGCCGACAGCGAACGCGCGCGCATCGTGCGCGCGCCCCTGCGGGCTTTTTCCTCCGGTCCTCGCCGCGGCCGAGAGGGAACCCGGAAGTGCAGAGCGCGGCCGTCCTGGCCGCAGAAGCGAACGCAACAGCCGACAAAACGAAACCTCCACCTCGTCGTCCCGGCGAAAGCCGGGACCCACCTTGCTCTTGACTTGGTCCCTCTGTGCCGCGGCGAAGGGCGGACGGATCAGGCCCGCGCTCCGCGCGGGTGAGCGCGAGGGATCCGCTCATTTCGCTGCAGGGCAGGATGCCCTGTCAGCGAAACCCCGGCCGCCCGCAGCGAACCGTCGCGCAGCGACGGCGCGACACCGAGGGTGCCTTTCTCTTGGTTACTTCTCTTTGGGCAAGCAAAGAGAAGTGACCCGTCCGCCCGGAAGGCGGACGGAACCCCACACGGACGTGAGTCGGTTATCGCCAAACACCGCCACAATGAAAACCAAAACTCACTCCCTCAACCGCGGCATCAACCCCGCCAAATTGCACGGCCGCGTCGTCGCATCAAGCTGCGCACGAATGAGCTTTTCCCAGGCAGTACGACACGCTGAAGTCGAGCCCGGAAGACAAAACACGAACGTATTGTTGGCAAGTCCCGCGAACGCGCGCGACTGCAGCGTCGATGTTCCGATTTCATCGAAGCTCAGCACGCGGAACATCTCGCCGAAGCCCGGCATTTCCTTGTCGAGCAGCGGTGCGATCGCTTCGGGCGTCGAATCGCGGCCGGTGAAACCCGTGCCGCCGGTGACGAGCACGCCGTGGATGCTTTCGTCGGCGATCCATTGCGCGACAATTGCGCGAATCACGTAGCGATTGTCTTTGACGATGCGTTTCTCGTGCAGTAAATGCCCCGCCTGGCCCAGCGAAAGCGCGAGATAGTCGCCGGACGTATCGGTTTCCGGAGTGCGCGTATCGGACACCGTCAAAACGCAAAGGTTGAGTGGAACGAAATCGGTCTGTGCAGTCATGCAGGCGAGCGTAGCGCGCGGCGACGCGCGCGGGA
>DASYJJ010000149.1:0-4212 GCA_035996605.1 Rhodanobacteraceae bacterium | reverse complement strand
TTCAGGCAGCGCGGTAACGCCCATGCCGCGCTTGGCGGCTTCGTAAAGCACGCTGAATTCGCCACTGATGAGGCGCGCACGCATCTCGACGGTGACTTTCGCGCCCGACCCATCGAGCAGCTCGAGCACCTGTGCTCCGTCGTGCTCGAACTGCGAGAGCAGCGGCAGTCGTTCCAGATCCTGCGGCGTTTGCGGACGCCCGTTTTCGTCGAGGAATTTCGGATTCGCGGCGAGCAGCACGCGCGACTGGCCAAAACTGCGCACGACGAGCGCCGCATCCGTATCGAGCTTGGTGCGCACGCGAATCGCGATGTCGAAGCCTTCGCTGATCACGTCGACACGGCGATTGCTCGCCACCAGCCGCACCTGCACTTTCGGGTTCTGCGCGAGGAAATCCGGAAGCACATGGGCAAGCACCGTCTGCACGAGCGCGATCGGGCAACTCACGCGCACGATGCCGCGCGGCTCGGCACGGAGTTCATCGACGACATCCTGCGCGGCCTGGGCTTCTTCAAGCATCGCCCGGCAATGCGCGTGGAAGCGCTCGCCGACTTCGGTGACCGCGAATCGCCGCGTCGTCCGCTGCAGCAGCCGCACGCCCAGGCGCTCCTCGAGCAGCGCGACGCGCTTGCTGAGCCGCGATTTCGGCACGCCCAGCGCGCGGGCCGCCGCCGAAAAGCCGCCGTGCTCGACGACCGCGGAGAAAAAGCGCAAATCGTTGAGGTCGGCAAGAGCGCCTTCCGAGAAAGACATGATTGTTCTCCTGCGCGAACGATCTATCCGATTATTGCCGACTTATCGGTTGATCGTCCACGCCTTAGCTTATTAGGACGCCGGCATTGTTCCGGCCCAAAGCTGAGGTTCCTTCCATGAAACTCCTCCACATCGATTCGAGCGCGCTGGGCGCCCATTCGGTCTCGCGCGATCTCAGCGCGGCCATTGTCGCAGCGTGGAAGCGCCGCGAACCGGGACTCAGGGTCGAATACCGCGACCTTGCGGCCCAGCCGCTGCCGCACTGGGTGCCGGTTGCCGACGCCGCCGCACGCGACGGCGGGGCGGTGCTCGATGAATTCCTCGCCGCCGACGTGGTCGTGATCGGCGCGCCGATGTACAACTTCGGCATCCCGAGCACGCTCAAGGCCTGGATCGACCGCATCGTGATCGCCGGCAAAACGTTCCGCCACGGCGCGACCGGCGTCGAAGGTCTCGCAGGCGGACGCAAGGTCATCATTGCGTCGGCACGCGGCGGTTTCTACGGCGCTGAAAGCGGCCGCGCGGATTTCGATTTCCAGGAAGCCTATCTGCGCAAGATATTCGGCTTCATCGGAATCACCGACATCGAGTTCGTGCGCGCAGAAGGCGTCGGCATCAGCCCCGAGCACCGCACCAAGGCCGTGAACGAAGCGCACGCTGCGATCGACGCACGATTGCCAGCTGCGGCATGAATAAAAGCGGTCGCGATCCTGTCGCGACCGCGCTGCGCTTGCTGGCTCCGGAACGCGCGCGTATCGTCGTTCGGGCATGGATTTCGTTCAGGCCGGCCCGCAACTCGCTAATCAATATTCCGACGATCGCGTGCTGTGCGCGCATCTCGCGCAGACGTTGCCGCGGCCGATCCTCGATGCCATCGAGCCGGATCTGCAGGCGCTTGGCGCGCACGCTGCGAAGGCCTGGCAGACGGCGCGATCGCGCGAACCGGGCGAACCTTCGCTGACCCAGTGGGATGCGTGGGGCGAACGTATCGATCGCGTCGAAATCACGCCGGTCTGGCGCGACGGCGCTGCGCTGACGACGCGCTATGGCTTCGTCGCCGCCGGGCACGACGCGCGCTTCGCCGAATTCGCGCGCATCGATCAGTTCGCGCGCGTTTATCTTTATCACGTCGCCAGCGAGTTCTATACGTGTCCGCTGGCGATGAGCGATGGCGCTGCGACTGCGCTAAAAGCGTCCGGCAATCGCTCATTGATCGAGCGCGTGCTGCCGCATCTGGTCGCGCGCGAGCTGGGCGAGCTCTGGCTTTCCGGCCAATGGATGACCGAAAGCCGCGGCGGATCGGACGTCAACGCAACCGAGACGACAGCACGTCGCGGCAACGATGGAATCTGGCGACTCAACGGACGCAAATGGTTCACATCGGCAATCGTCGGAGAAATGGCGCTGACGCTCGCGCGGCCCGAGGGCGCCGGCGAAGGCACGGATGCGCTCGCGTTGTTTTACGTTGAAACGCGCACATCGGACGGACGCTGGAACGGCATCCGCATCGATCGGCTCAAGGACAAGCTCGGCACGCGCGAGCTGCCGACGGCGGAAATCCATCTCGAAGACACCCTGGCGGAGCCGGTCGGCGAGCTCGCGCATGGCGTCCGCCTGATCGCGCCCGTGCTGAATGTGACGCGCACGTGGAATGCAATCTGCGCACTCGCGACGATGAGACGCTGCATTGCGCTCGCGACCGATTACGCGCGCCGGCGCGAGGCTTTCGGCCGTCCGCTGATGGAGCAGCCGCTGCACGCGGCGACACTCGCTGCGATGCATGCCGAATTCGCGGCCGCGTTCGAGCTCGGATTTTTCGTCGCGGGATTGCTCGGCCGTGTCGAATGCAACATGGCCAGCGACGACGAGCGCGCACTGCTGCGCCTGCTGACACCTCTCGCCAAGCTCTGGACCGGCAAGCTCGCCGTGCGCATCGCCTCGGAAACCTGCGAGGCTTTCGGCGGCGCGGGCTACATCGAAAATACCGGCATACCGCAGATGCTGCGCGATGCGCAGGTGTATCCGATCTGGGAAGGCACCACCAACGTGCTTGCCCTCGATGTATTGCGCGCGATGGCGAAAACCGGCATCGATCCGCTGCGCATCGGAATCGAGAACACCTTGCGCGGGATGCCCGCACACGCGGGCGCGATCGATGCGGCTCTCGCTTCCGCGGCGCGATGGTTTCACGAGCGCTCCGGCGATCGCGGCGCACTCGAAGCCGGCGCGCGCGGCCTCGCGCTGACCCTCGCGCGCACATTCGCTGCTGCGCTGCTGGCGCAGAGTGCCGCAACTGCGGAGCGCAACGGCGACGCGTCCTGGAGCGCGAACCTTGCGCTCTTTCTCGATCACGGGTTATCGCGCCTTTCCAACACCCACGCGGCTGAAGCCAAACCGACGCATTCATGAGTCAGGATTGATTGCGTTTTAATCCGCCGGGAAAGCCCATTCGCGCTCTGGTATCGACCTCGAACTCCTCGACGCGAGGCCGCGAAACCTTGTACTGGGACGCCTCGTCACGAATCACGTGATGCGACTTGCGATAGGTTCTAGAATGCGCACACCGCGCGCACGCCCCGCCCGCACTTTCCGGAACGACGCATGCAGCATCTAACCATCGTCACCACCGGCGGCACGATCGACAAGATCTACTTCGACGACAAATCGCAATTCCAGATCGGTGATCCGCAGATCGGCGAAATATTGCAGGCGCTCGGCGTCGCGTTCACGTTCGATGTCGTGCCCGTCATGCGCAAGGACAGCCTGCACATCGGCGACGACGACCGCGCGCAGATCCGCGCCGCGATCGAGCGTCAACCGCATCGGCAGGTACTTGTCACGCACGGCACCGACACGATGGTCGAGACCGCGCTCGCGCTCGGTGGCGTCACCGGCAAAGTGATCGTGCTCACCGGCGCGCTGAACCCCGCGCTGTTCAAAGGTTCGGACGCGGTGTTCAACATCGGCTGCGCCGTTGGCGCCGTGCAGAGCTTGCCCGATGGCGTCTATATCGCGATGAACGGGCGCATCTGGGATCCGGCGCGCGTGCACAAGAACGTGGCGAAGAACCGGTTCGAAGAAGCGCCGTTCTGATTCATCACCATTGAGACGACCCGTAGGACGGCGTGGCCGTCCGGCTTCCCAGCATCTGACCTGGCTGTGTTCGGTCTTATCTGACTTTCCGTGTCCGGTTTTGTGTCGGACCCCGTAGTAATCCAGCACAACCGCGATCGCGCTTCGTAAGCGCACCTCCGCGGTGGCGCAGGCGCCCGCCTGCGCTTGTTGCATGAATTGCTTTGGGGGAACCATGTCGACTCGTACGTTCACGTTTCCACGCTGTCCGCGTCCTGCGCGCCTGACAGTCTGTTTGTCCATTGCGCTTGGACTGACGCTATCTACAGCGCATTCCGGCGACGCGCCCACGACGCAGATGCCCACGGTTCGTGGTCGCGTTGACTC
>DASYJJ010000148.1:0-5834 GCA_035996605.1 Rhodanobacteraceae bacterium | reverse complement strand
GCTCTGCACTTGCGAGGACCTGCTGGTTGTACTCGATCATGAGCTGGTAGGCCCAGGCTTCCTCGCGCAAATCGTCGATCAGTCGCTGGGAGAAGTCGATGGCTCGCTTGTCGTTCTCGACTTCCTGATTCCAGTTTGATGCCTGTAAGCCGATGAAGACGCCCGCAATGACCACAATCAGTTCGATGGCGACTGCGCTCCAATCCTGCCTCTTCATGCCCGCGGTGAAACGGCGAAGGATCATGGCGTGCACCCAAGCTGAGAGTTGACACACATGCGCACGGGAAGGAGCCGCGGAAGGCGTAACTCGATCCGACGCACGCAGTGCTGCACGAAGCCTACAGCCCGGGGACGGACACGAAAAGGAGACCGGCCGCAAGAGCCGCGCCAATAACGCAGCGTTGCGCAGCAACATCGAACTTCAACAACGAGGTGTGGCGTGCAATTCCGGCGTGGCTGCCCGGAACCGCGGTCGATGAAGTCGCCTCAGGTGCACGGTCTCCGTGCCCAGGCACGGAGACTCAGGCTAAACGCTTAACAATCGAAAATGGACCCGGACGATGTCCGGACTTGGGGTATTCGGGGCCGGAGACTTTCGCTCGAAATCGAGCAATAGTCGGCTTGTGGCCGTTGAGCAGTTCGGACCCCAAAACGCAAAATCGCGCCGCCAGGGCGCGATTCGCTTTATCTATCGAGTCTCTGTCTCCGATAGGACAGGTCGATGGCGGAGCAAGGTGTATTCGAATCCACGTTACGGACAATGATCAAACTCATCTTCTTGTAAGCCTAGCCCCACGAAGCGGCTGTGATCCGTCGCCCGGCATAAGCACGACGAACTCCCGTCTCGTCCACTTTATGCGCGCACGTCGCGTCCGTCGGTTCGTGAACCTCGAGAGGCCGCCGCAAAAAGACACTCGAGCCGCCCAGAACTCCTTACCGCCCGAGTACGCTGCGACATTCCCTGGAGAGAACGTTGACGCCATGCCGACGATCCTGCCCAAGATTTTCCTCAGCTTGGGGTCTGCCACCGCGTGTTTCTTCGGCGCTCATGGAATTGCATGGGCAGACACGGAAGTCTGGCAACCTTCCGCGGGCCACGAGCAGATTCCACTATGGCCGGCGAAGTCGCCAAACGCGGAACCGAAGCCAGGGCCGGAGCGCATGGAAACAGGAACGGATCTCATCGCAGGAAAACCGGTGGTGTCGGTCACGAACGTATCGACGCCCACGCTGACTTTCTATGCCCCCGAGGCAGCCACCACGGGCGCGATTGTGCTGGTGATTCCGGGCGGCGGCTTCGAAATCCTCGCTATGGATCTCGAAGGCACAGAAGTCTGCGATTGGCTCGTCGCGAAGGGCATAGCATGCGCGTTACTGAAGTACCGCGTGCCGAGCCATCCTTATCACTGGCAGGACAACACGCGTCCGCATAACCTTGAAGTGCCGATCGAATCGCTCGAGGATGCGCAGCGTGCGATGCGCCTCATTCGAGCGCACGCGGACGAGTGGCACATCGAGGCGGACAAGGTCGGCGTGCTCGGTTTTTCCGCTGGCGGCTATCTGGTTGCGGAAATCAGCACGCGCTACGACAAGCGCATGCACAAGCCGATCGACGCGGTCGACCGGAATAGCGCGCGTCCGGACTTTGCCGTCGCCGTGTACCCCGGGCATCTGTCGACAGAACAAGAGCGATTGAATCCAAACGTTCCGGTGACGAAAGACACGCCGCCTACGTTCATCGTGCAGGCCGAGGACGATCACGTCGATGGCGTGGAGCAAGCGCTTGTCTACTTCCGCGCACTCTCGGATGCGAACGTTCCGGCCGAGATGCACCTCTACGCGAAGGGTGGTCATGCGTTTGGACTGAGGCGGACCGATCTGCCGATCACCCAATGGCCTCGACTTGTCGAAGCCTGGCTTCACACGTCTGGCATCGTGCCCAACGCAGCTCGGCCATGAGCACCGAGATCACGTGGGACTGACATGCGTTGCAGCGCAACAAGGCGATCTATCGCCCAGCTCTGACCTTTCTTCCTCGAGTCTCTCTGCCCAGGCGCGGAGACTCGGGCTAAACACTTAACAATCGAGAATTGCTAGCGGCGCTGTCCGAACTGAGGGAATTCCGGGCCGGAGACTTCTGCTCGAAATCGAGCAATAGTCGTATGTGGCGATGAACCAGTTCGGACCCCAAACGCAAAATCGCGCCACAAGGGCGCGATTTGCGATAACTATCGAGTCTCTGTCTCTGATCGACAAGGTCGATGGCGGAGAGGGTGGGATTCGAACCCACGTTACGGTAGAACCGTAAACCGGATTTCGAATCCGGCGCATTCGACCACTCTGCCACCTCTCCGGAGCGGGCGCGCATGATACGGGGCGGCCGCTGCCGAGACAACCTCCGAGTGCCGACGCCAACGATGATGGACGATGAAAATCTCGCCCGGCTGCCGGAGGGTTTGCACCGCATCAGGCGTGGCGACGGCGGTCCGGCAATCGCCAAGGTGCGGCGCGGCGCGGCGACGGGGTTTTTCAAGGCGGAAGCGCGCGGGCTGGCGACGATACGCGACACGCGCGCGTTCCGGGTGCCGGATGTGTTCGCCGTCAGCCCACACGGAATCCTGATGGAAGATCTTGGCGCGGGCCGCCCATCGCGCGACGACTGGGAACGCGCCGGCGCGCATCTCGCGCAGATGCACCGGTGCAATGGCGAGTCCTTCGGCTTCGACAGCGATGGCTGGTGCGGTGAGAGTCCGCAGGACAACACGCGTTCGGCAGGCGGTCACGCCTTCTTCGTCGAGCGCCGGTTGCATCCGCAGGCGCGGCGCGCGCGTCTGCACGGTCTTCTGGATGAAAACGATGTGCGCGATCTCGATCGTATTTGCGGACGACTCGGCGATCTCATTCCAGCGGCGCCCGCGGTGCTTGTTCATGGTGATCTCTGGACTGCAAATCTCCATGCCTGTGCGAACGGCGAGCTCGCGCTCATCGACGCGGCCGCGGCGCACCACGGATGGGCCGAGACCGATCTCGCCATGCTGACCTTGTTCGGCGAACCGCCTGCTTCGTTTTTTGCCGCGTACGAGACGCAAGCTGAAACGAACAGCGAATGGCGCGAACGCGCGCCGATATACAACCTTTATCACCTGCTCAACCACCTCAACCTCTTCGGCGGTGGTTATCTCGCCAGCGTGCGCGCGATTCTGAGTCGTTACGGCTGATTCGCGGGCGGCGCGCCGCCGCTGCAAAAATGCTGGCGGACTTCGTCGGCTTCCGGCATCCATGCATTGAGCTGATCGATGCGCGTCGCGTCGGCAGGATGCGTCGACATGAATTCGGGCGGTTTCTGCTTCGCCAGCGCGCCCATCCTCTGCCAGAGCTTGGGCGCTTCGTGCGGATCGAAACACGCGGCGGCAACCAGCAACAGCCCGACGTGATCCGCTTCGGATTCATGGTTGCGCGAAAACGGCAGCAGCATGCCGTATTGCGCGCCGGCGCCGAGCGCCGCCATCACCATCTGCTGCTGTTGCGGATCCATGTCGCTCACCGACATGCCGGCCGCCATCGTGCCGAGCTGCACGAGCTTCTGCTGCGCCATGCGCTCGCCGCCGTGACGCAGCAACGCGTGCGAGATCTCATGCCCCATTACGATCGCCAGCCCATCCGCGTTCTGCGCGACCGGCACGATGCCGGTGTAGACCGCGATTTTTCCGCCGGGCAGGCAGAACGCGTTGACTTCGTCCGATTGCAGCACGCTGACGTCCCACTGATACGAGGCCCAGTCCGTCGAAGCCGGAATGTTCTTGGTCTGCGCGTAGTACTGCTCGACCTTCGGCGCGGCATCGATCAGTCGCCGCGCGATTTCCTTCACCTGCTGCGGCAACTGTCCGGTCGTGACGACCTGCGATTGCGAAAGAATTTCCTGATACGACTGCAAGCCAAGCGCCGCTTCCTGCTCCGGCGAAGTGTCGATGAGTTGCTTGCGTCCGGTGTACGAGGTCGTGTCCTGGTGGCTCAGCCAGTAATACCCGAGGTAGACGACGAACAAGAGGATCGGCCAGAGCCTGAGACCGCGCCGTGGCATGCCGCCAGCGGAGGCGTCACCGTATGGACCCATGAGGCTTCTCCCCGTTGCTCGGGTCTGAGCATACTGCGGCTCGCCGCGATTGGAAGCCCTGCGCGGCATTCGAGCAACTTCTTTTCGCGCGCCGCGATGGCGCTAGTCGCAACCACCCATCAAGCGGTCATCGCCGCCGCCAGTCGCCGTACGTTCGCGCGCTCAGGTGGCGTGCGAGCCGAACGTCGGCCACACGGCCACGAGAAGGCACAGAAACCCGATGATCGCGATTCCGGCATGCACGAGCACGAGCCCCTTCGGCAGCGGCAGCATTTTCCAGTGATAGTTGAGGTTCATCACGATGCCGCCGAGCGCCGCGATCACGAACAGCACGGTCGCCGCGAGCGCGAGACTGGGCAGTCCTACCGTGCATGCTGCATAGATCAGCAATGTCAACGCGGCTGCCGACAAGAACCCGTGCAACATCGCGAGCCAGATCGGCGGATGCGGTTTCCCGCTGAAGCGAATGGTAGCCATCACGATGCCGCCCACCGCTGAAATGGCGAACAAGACGAGCGCCGTTTGCATGGTCAGATTCGGTTCCATGATTTGCTCCTGGATGGATCACTCGACGGAGTGCCGTCGCCGCTCCAGGAGTATAGGAGGCCTGCACTGGCATCGCGATTCGCCGCAAGTTCAAGAGATCAACGAACTCAGCCATACCCTCAAAGATCGCGGGCTGCACGAAAACCAACGCGCGCGCTGCGTGTGTCCGAAGCCGCCGCGATGCGGAATGCCGAACGTACCTGATCGGGATCGCTGCCCCACGATCCGCCGCGGACGACGCGACGCTCACAGCCGGGATTGACCCATGCGTTGCTGTCGCGCGGTGCGCGCACGTAGTTGTCGTGCCAGCAATCCTCCACCCACTCCGATACGTTGCCTTCCATGTCGAAGAGCCCGAATGCATCGGGTGGAAAACTGCGCACCGGCGCGGGACCCCAGTAGCCGTCGCTGTAGTGCGGAAACGCCAGCGACCAGCTGCGCTTGGACGGCGAACGATCGCCCTCGCCCGTAAAGTTGCCAAGCGGCTTGTCGGGATTCCCATCACCCCACGGAAAACGCGCAGGCGATCCTGCGCGCAACGCGTATTCGAATTCGGCCTCGCTCGCCAGCCGATAGTGTTTGCCGGTGTGCTGCGAAAGCCACGCGAGATAGGCCTTGGCATCGTTCCACGAAACATGCACGACCGGCAGCGTCGGTGCAGCGCGCTCTCCGCGGTAGTCGTCTCGCCACGTCACGCCGCGTCGATCCGCAATGCGGCCGGAGCTTTCGTCGTAGGTAGCGCTCGCGCCGAGTTTCTCGGCGTCGCTGACATATTTGGCGGCGCGCGCGAATTCGCCGAACTCGCCGACGGTGATTTCGCTGCGGCCGAGCGCAAAACCGATGTCGATGCGCACGCGTCGCTGCGGTTCTTCGCTGTCCGCGTGGCCGGTTTCGTCGGCCGGCGATCCCATCACGAATTCACCCGTCGGAATCACCACCATCGGGGGCGCCTCGCCGGTGACATCGAGATAGCGATCGCGAATCACCTGCCCCGGCTTGAAACTCGCGTACAAGCGCGCGTTGCGCAAGCGCGCGGCGAAATCGTCAAGGCCGGCGAGATCCGCACTGATCCCCTGCGCCTGCTTGGCGAGTTGATCGGCGAGATTCGCGTTTCCGGCATCAAGCGCCGAGCGCGCCTGTGCCAGCACCGTTTCGGCGCGCTGGCGACGGATGC
>DASYJJ010000147.1:0-10101 GCA_035996605.1 Rhodanobacteraceae bacterium | reverse complement strand
ACGAGACTGGAAGCCGCTCCCCGATGGCTGCGAAAGCTGAAGACCCGACGCGCGGCGCGTGCCGCCGCCGCGTACACGACGCAGCGAGCCGGAAAAACGCGAAGAAGAACAAACACCCCAAAGCGTGACTTCCGACCGATTCCACTACTATCAACTAAACACTATAGTCACCCTGTTGCTACAAGCAGGTAAACGGCAGCGTGAGCGAGATCGAATCCCATCTGTGGAAATTCCATAAGGAGCTCAGCGCGGGCATCGTGTCGCTGGTGCTGCTTGCGGTGCTCGCGCGCGCGACGTCGCCGATGTACGGCTATCAGATCGCAAAGCAGCTCGATGAGACAGGCGAGGGTGTCCTCAGCGGCAAGCAGAGCGCGCTTTACCCGGTGCTGCGCAATCTCGAATCTACCGGGCTTCTGGCGAGCGAAGTCGAGCCATCGGTGGCGGGTCCGCCGCGGCGCTACTACCGCATCACGCCGCTCGGCCGCCGCGTGCTGGACGAGTGGACCTACGTCTGGACAGCAACCCGCGACTTCGTCAATACCGTGATGGAGGGAACATGAACCCGTCGTTGCCGCGCACTGTTGCGGAATATCTGGATCAGCTGCGCGTCGCGTTGCGAGGCGCCGATCCTGCGTTGATCCAGGACGCGTTGTATGACGCGGAGGATCATCTGCGCTCCGAGCTCGCCGAGAATCCCGGCAAGTCCGAAGCGGAAGTGCTGGCGAAGATCGCGACCACCTACGGCGCGCCGGAAGAAGTCGCCGCCATCTACGTCGACAAGGAACATCAGGTGCAGCAGGCGCTGCGTGCGCCGCCGCAACCGCAGCACAAGACCGTGCTCGGCCGTTTCTTCGGCGTCGGCGCCGATCCGCGCGCGTATGCCTCGCTGTTCTACATGTTGTTGTCCCTGGCAACCGGCATCTTCTATTTCGTGTGGGCGGTCGCAGGACTGTCGATCTCGATCGGCACATCGATCCTGATCTTCGGTCTCGCCTTCGCCGTGCTTTTCTTCGGCACCGTACGTGTGCTCTCGCTGGTCGAAGGCCGGATCATCGAGGTCATGCTCGGCGAGCGCATGCCGCGACGACCGGTGTACGCGGAGCGCGGCAAGCCCGTGATGGCACGCATCAAGGACATGTTCGTCGATCCGCGCACGTGGTCGACGCTGCTCTACATGCTGCTGATGCTGCCGCTCGGCATCGTGTATTTCACGATTGCGGTTACCGGCACGACGTTGTCGCTCGCGCTGATGGTCGCGCCGGTGGCGCTGCTCCTGCACTCGCTCGACATCATCGGCGGAGGCGGCATCTATGTCGACGGCCAAATGTTCGTGCCGCCGATCATCGCGCTGCCGTTCACATTTGGGCTTGGCGTGTTCCTGTTGTTCGCGATGCTGCACCTCGCGCGCGGCGTCGGCCACTTTCAGGCCGCGCTCGCGAAGAATCTCCTGGTCAAGTCGGCAGACTGACCGCTTCGATTTGCTTGCGACGCGCGACGGAGCGCTTCCGGCGCGCTGTATCATGCCGCCCTCGATGCGCGCGGCCATCTGATCGAGCGGAAAATTCCGCTTGACCCTCACGCCACGTGAGGCTGCAGGATGCTCGCGCCGCAAACGGAAACGCAGGATGTCGCTCTACACCGTCAGCCAGGTCGCGCGTCGTACGGGCATCACCATCCGCACGCTGCATCACTACGAAGCGCAAGGCCTGCTCGTGCCTTCGCGTCGGAGCGATGCGGGCTACCGGCTTTATGGCCGCGACGAGTTGACGAGGTTGCAGCACATCGTCTCGCTGAAGGCGCTCGGATTTTCGCTTGCGGAAATTCGTTCGTGTCTCGACGCGGATGCGCCTTCGCTTGCCGAAGCGCTCGTCCGCCAGGTCGACCGTCTGCGGGATGGCATCGTTCGCCAACAGAATCTTCTGATCCGCCTGGAGCGCATTGCGCAACGCGCTGCCGGAGGAGAGGCGATCGATGCCGAGACTCTTCTATCCAGCATCGAGGCCAGCACACTCATGGAAAAATATTTCACATCCGAACAGATGCAAGCGATCCAGCAACGCGGTCAGGAACTCGGGCCCGAGCGCATTCACGCGGTCGAACAGGAATGGCCGAGCGTGATTGCCGGCATGCAGACCGCGATGCGGCTCGAAAAAGATCCGGCGTGCGATGAAGTTCAGGCTCTTGCGCGGCGCTGGCGCACGCTTGTGCGCGAATTCACCGGCGGCCATTCCGGAGTGCAGCAGTCGCTCAACACGATGTTCCGGGAGAATTCGGACGAGATGCGTGCTCGCACCGGTATCGATCCGCAGTTGATGGCGTACGCGTGCAAAGCGATCGCACTGCTGCCGACGGAGTAAGCCGTTTTCACCTCTCCCGCTCGCGGGAGAGGTCGCCCGAAGGGCGGGTGAGGGCAATCGGAGCGCGTCCGCTTCCAACAAACAGATTCCTGCGCGCGCACTTCGATTGCCCTCACCCCAGCCCTCTCCCGCAAGCGGAAGAGGGGGTATGCGGCACTGTGTATGGAGCGCGAATTAGGGCCGAGCTCCCCTAACACTACAACGCCACTTGCGGCGGATAAACGAGTCTTCGAATGCCCGCATGATCGTAACGGCGCGCGGAGATCGGATGTGCGCGCACGAGAAGTTGCTCGGCCTTCCCGATCGACGCATCGTCCGGCGTGTAGATGAAAAGAAAACCGGCGCCGCGTTGGGCGAGTTTGTGGTCGTCGTCGACATAGCCGAGCTCGGTGCCAAGGAAACTCGCGAAACCGATCTTGAAGCGTTCGATCCAGCTCGAACCGCTCATCGACTCCAGCTTCTGCGTGACGAAAGAGCCTGTCGCACTCGCGACATCGCCGTCATCGAATCCCGCGTCCACGAATATCTTGCGCACTTCTTCCGCGCGCTCCGGCGTTTCGAACGCTGCTACCACGTAGTGGAGCGGATAGAACACACCGAACGATCGATCCTGCTCCTTGAAAAATTCCCAATGCTCGCGCATGAGCGGTCTCCCGCAGCCGATAGCGCGTTCAGCCTAAAACGCGCAACCGGACTCGCGGATGAATGCGCAACGGCGCATCCGTTCATTTTTTCGCGGCACTGCCAGCGATGCGTACCGGAATAGGAACGTTGCAGAGGTCGATTTTTCCGGCCGGCACCTTGTACCAATCGTCGTGCCGATTGCGGCGCGATTCGATCAGCGCGGCAAACGTCGGTGTATCGGTACGGATTTCTTCGAGATTCGTGCGTTCGGCCGCGGGCACGTCGGCGGCGATACGCACCGACTTGATCGCCAAGCGTTGCTCGGGTTTTTCGTAGAACCCAAGCGGCCCCGTTCCGCGCGGCAACGCGGCGAGAATGTCCATCCCTTGCACGACGCGCCCGACCAACGCAATGTTGCGATCGAGTTGACGCGGCGCGTGACCGATCACGACGTACAACTCCGCGCCGCTTCCGGTCTCCTCGCCGACGTCGCGGCCTGCGCCGACCATGCCATAGCAGTGTGCGAGCCAGGCCTTTCCGGACTTCGCATCGCGCGCGGCAGGAAATCCATTCGAGAAACCGACCTCGGACGCATAGACATCGCCGTCCGGCAAAACGGTGAACGGAAGGCCCGTGCTCGCGCGCTCGAACTCCGGTGCCAGCGTTTTCGCGGCTTTGCCGAACGGGTGCGCCTTGTCGGGCTTGTCCGACTCCGGATCGCCCCATTGCGAGACGAAATCGTCCTGCACGCGAAGAATCGCTAGGCCGTCGAAATAATGCTCGCGCACCATTGTCTTGATGTTCTCGGCGTGCAGGGGTGCGAACGCGGGGGCGAGCTCGAGCACGACGCGCCCGGCAGCAAGATCGAGATACAGCGTGTTATCGGGATCGAGCGAGCGCCAGTCCGACGGTTGCGATGCCGCGAGCACATCGGCCATCGTTTTTACCTTCGGAGCCTGTGCTTCCGCGGCCGTCGCGCACTGACCGTGCGCGACGAGCACGGCGAAAGTCAGAAACGTGACGCTTCCGAGAAGGCGAGATCGAGTGTCTTTCGGCCCGTGCATCGTTGTCTCCTCCCATGCGGACAGAGCACACGATAGCGTCCCGCGCGCAATAACGATAGCCGCCCTCAATCGAATCCGTCGGCGAAAATCAGGTCGATCACGCCGAACTCGTCGGCGCCGATGTCTGCCTGATTCGCGCACGCCGGACGCGTCTGCGCATCGAAATCGTCGATCGCGTCGGGCAGCCGTGTGACCTGATCGATTGCCGGAATCGCGTTCGCGGTCAGGTGCAGATCGCCTGTGCCGATATCGATGAACCAGCCGGGTTGCGCACCCAGGAGATTGCCGGATTCGATCGGTGTCGCGCCGTCGCGCGCCTGGATCGCCGCATCGAGAAGATTGTTCTCGACGACGACACCCGCCGCGCCGGCGTAGCGCACTTCGATGGCGTTCGGATAGCGGCCCATAGTGAGTGCGGTGTTGTGCAAAACGGACGAGTTCGGCGAGGTCGTGTAGATCGGCACATCGACCGCGTAAGGCGCGGCTGCATCCCATCGAATGAAATTGTTGCGCGCGTAGCCGCCGAAATGATCGTCCGCGCCGACGAGTCCGAGCGAGATTCCGCGCGACGAATCGAGAATCGTATTGCGCTCGACGATCGTATCGTGCGCGCCTTGCCAGAGCAGCACGGCGGGGCCCGCCAGAGTGCCGTCCTGGCACCAAATATCGTGAATCAGGTTGTCGCGAACGATCCAGCGATCCGTGGTGACGCCGTCGACTCCATTTGTATAGCAGCTGCCCGGTGGATCGCCTTCCGGATGATTCACCGCTCCGGCGGTGAAATAGAGCTCGGAATACTCGATCGTCACGTCACTCCCGCCCGGCGTACCCTTGATGATCTGTTCGCCGGCATCGAACAGCCGCGCGTGATAGACGTCCACGCCGTGCGCGCCTTGATCACCCTGCACAGCCAGCGCGTGGTAGTACACATCGCCGATGGAGAAATCGGCGATCGTGACGTTGGTTGCAGTGAACACCTGAAAGCCGAACGGCACGATCGAATCGAGCATGCCGGCGCCGAGAATCACGACATCGGCCGGATTGCCGGTCGCACCCCGGATCTGGATATTTCCGATCGGGTTGGCTCCGAAGTGACCCACCGTGAGCCGGCCGTCGACGCCGTTCGGAAACTGCACGGCATCGAGATGATACGTGCCCGGCGCAATCACGATCGCCGTGTTGCTCTCGAGATTCCAGCACGCGTCGGCGAGTTGCTGCGATGTCGAAACGTTGACGATCGCGAGACTCGCATCCGGCGGCGGCAGCGGCGGCGCCTGATCGGGCAAACGCGCGAGCGCCTGGTGCAGCGCAAAGCCGGCGAAGACCAGCGCCGCTCCGATCGATTGCAGGCATCGATTCATGACATGCGCCGCTTCGCAGATGTTCGGAGCGTAAGGCCGCGTGAAGGCACGTTGCGTGCGCGAAGTCGCAGTGACGAGGTTTCGTTTGGAGCCGATCACGCACGCAGGCTGTCGCGCGCGTGTGATCGGCCGACGGGATCTACGGTTGGCGTTTCGTCACGCGCTCGACCCGCTGTGAGCCAGGTCGACGAACGCGCTACGTCGCTCGATGGAACTTCCGAATGAACGCGCGCACATCCGGATACACGATGTCGCGCCAACGACGTCCGCTGAAGATTCCGTAATGTCCGGCGCCCTTGACCTCGATATGCGATTGGCGCTTGCTCGGGATTCCGGTGCAAAGATCGTGCGCCGCTGCGGTTTGTCCAAGGCCTGAAATGTCGTCGAGCTCGCCTTCGATCGTCAGCAGTGCCGTGCGCTTGATCGCTTCGGGGGCGACGCGGTCGCCGCCGACGAACCACTTGCCGAGTGGCAGCAGATTTTCCTGGAACACGATGCGGATTGTGTCGAGGTAGAACTCCGCCGGCAGATCCTCGACCGCGTTGTACTCGTCGTAGAAGCGGCGGTGCGCGTCGGCATCTTCCAGATCGCCGCGCAGCAGGTTTTCGTAGAAATCCCAATGCGCCATGAGATGGCGGCTCGGATTCATCGCGACGAATCCGGCGTGCTGAAGAAAACCCGGATACACCTTGCGACCGTTGCCAGGATAATTCGGCGGAACGTCGAAAATCATGTTTGATTCGAACCATGCGAAATCGTGCAGGCGCGCGAGGTCGTTGACCTGCGTCGGACATTTGCGCGGATCGATCGGACCACCCATCAAGGTCAGCGTGAGCGGCGTCGGCTCGCCGGCCGAGGCCATCAGCGCAACTGCAGCAAGCACGGGCACGGTCGGCTGGCACACGGAAATCACATGCAGCTTCGATGCGCCGAGATGCGTCATGAACCGGCGCATGTAATTGACGTAGTCGTCCAGATGAAACGGGCCCTGCGTGAGCGGGACCATGCGCGCGTCGACCCAGTCGGTGATGTACACATCGTGATCGCGCGCCAGCGTGCGCACGGTGTCGCGCAGCAGCGTCGCGTGATGTCCGGACAGCGGCGCGACGACGAGAACCTTCGGATCGCCGCGGAGCTCCTTCAGTGCATCCGGATCGTCGCTGCAGCGCTTGAAATGCAGAAGATGGCAGAACGGCAGCTCGATCTCGCGCTGTTCGACGACGGGCGCCTCGCGGCCGTGGGCGACAACCGATGTGATGTTGAACGCGGGCTTCTCATAGTCCTTGCCGAGCCGGTACAGAAGTTCGTACCCGGCGGCGACGCGATCCATGCCAGGCACGCGCGAGAGCCAATTGTCCGGCGCGGACAGCGCCCGGGCCGCGGCGCCCGACCAGGCGACCAGCGGATTCAGCAGCGTGCGATTGAGTTCGTGCATGTGATAGAGCATGGTTTTCCGCTTCGGCGCCGAAGGTCCGATTCTAGGCGATCAGCGGTGAGAGTGCCGGTTTATGGACGATGATCGGCGTCCAAAGTTCTGCATCCGTGCCGATCGGCATGGAACATCGCGCGCGCGGAATGCAAGAATGCGGTCCGCGTCGCGCGAATCAAGGCGCGGCTGAACGGTTCAACGGAGATTCCCTGCATGAATTCGATTCCGGGCGCAGCCGCGTGCGTGCTGCTTTTCGCGATGGCTGTGGCTGGCGCCGAAGAACCCGCGCCAGCCGACGTCGACTATCCCGGCACGCTGAGGCTTGCGGTCGATGCGACCGACATCGACCACCGCGTGTTCCGCGTCCGCGAGGAAGTCCCCGTCGGCGCCGGTGCGCTGACGTTGCTCTATCCACAATGGCTGCCGGGCAATCACGGGCCACGCGGGCCGATCGACAAACTTGCAGCTCTCGCGTTTACGGTCGACGGCAAGCCGCTTGCTTGGTCGCGCGATTCGACCGATGTCTACGCGTTTCATGTCGACGTGCCTTCGGGCGCGACGACGCTCGTTGCCGAGTTCGCGTATCTCTCTCCGCAGGATTCGGGTCAAGGCCGTGTCGTGATGACGCCGGACATGCTGAACCTGCAATGGAATACGGTCGTACTCTATCCGGCGGGACATTTTTCGAGTCGTATCAACGTCGCGCCCAGCGTAAAGCTTCCTGCCGGCTGGCAATTCGGCACCGCGCTCGACGAAGCCGGTGGAAACAAGGACAGCGGAGCCGTCGCATTCAAGCCGGTGACTCTGGAAACGCTGGTCGATTCGCCGATTTTCGCTGGCCGCTATTTCAAGCGCGTCGATCTCGATCCCGGCGCAAGGGTTCCGGTGCGCATGGATATCGTCGCCGACGAGGCGAAAGATCTCGAAATCACTCCCGAGCAGCTGAAGCCGCATCGTGCGTTGGTGCAGCAGGCGTACAAGCTCTTCGGCTCGCACCATTACGATCATTACGATTTTCTGCTCGCGCTGTCGGATCTGCAGACGCATATCGGACTCGAACACCATCGCTCGAGCGAAGACGGCACCGAGCCCGCTTACTTCATCGGCTGGGATCGCCTGGCGCACGAGCGCGATCTGCTCCCGCACGAATTCACGCATTCGTGGAACGGCAAGTTTCGCCGTCCCGCCGATCTTGCAACACCGAACTACAACGTGCCGATGGGCGACAGCCTGCTCTGGGTCTACGAGGGACAGACGCAGTACTGGGGCTTCGTGCTCGCTGCGCGTTCGGGTCTTTTGACGGCCGATCAGGCGCGCGACGCGTGGGCGCTCATCGCTTCGCGATACACGGACAACCGGCCCGGTTTTTCATGGCGAAACGTGCAGGACACGACCAACGATCCGGTCGCTGCGCAACGCCGGCCGCAGCCGTACCGAAACTACCAGTTGAGCGAGGACTACTACAGTGCGGGCCAGATGATCTGGCTGGCGGTCGATGCGAAACTGCGCGATCTCACGCACGGTCGGCGCTCGCTCGACGATTTCGCGCACGCATTCTTCGGCGTCGACGACGGTAGCTGGAAAGTGAAGACCTACACGTTCGCCGACGTTGCCGCTGCGTTGAACGCGATCGAACCGTACGATTGGAGCGCGTTTCTGCGCCAGCGCCTCGATGCGCACGCGCCACCGCTGGACGGATTCGCGGCAAGCGGCTGGAAGCTTGTCTACAACGACAAACCGAGCGCGTACCAGAAAGCCGCCGAGACGGAAGGCAAGTACGCCGATCACGCTGCGTCGATCGGCATCGCCGTTTCGACCAGGGACAACAAGATCGCCGATGTGCGTTGGAACGGACCCGCGTTCAAGGCCGGCATTTCGCCGGGCGGGACGCTCGTGGCGGTGCAAGGTCGCGAGTTCACGCCGGATCGTCTGAAGGACGCGATCGCGGCAACCTCTGGCGGCACGCCGCTCGAGCTCTTGATCAAGGATGCCGAAATCTATCGCACGTATCGCGTGGACTATCGCGATGGTCTGAAGTATCCGCATCTCGAACGCATCGCGGGTTCGGCGGACCATCTTTCCGCGATCCTCGCACCGCGAAAGTGAGCTCGCCGCGTCGCACGTGAAAAGCGACATTCGACTCAGCGCGCATCAGGCGCGCCTGCTGCACCTGGCCGCGCAAGGCCTGCTCGCGCGGCCGCGCCGACGTGCGCGAAAGCCCGATGTGCTCGCTGCGATCGAGCGCATGCGCGTATTGCAGATCGATACGATCAACGTCGTCGCGCGGAGTCCGTATTTCGTGCTGTTCTCGCGCCTGGGTTCGTATCGGCAGCAATGGCTCGACGAGGCGCTCGAAGCCGGAGCGATCTTCGAATGCTGGGCGCACGAGGCCTGTTTCGCGCCCGCCGCGGATTATCCGTTGCACAGTCGGCACGCGCTCGAACGGCTCGGCCATTGGGCGATGAAGCACGCGCTGCGCATGCGGCGCGAGCAGGCGCCGGCGATGGAAGTGGTACTTCAGAGGATTCGTGAGTCCGGCGCGGTCAAGACGTCCGACTTCGAAGGCGGCGCGAAGCAAAAAGGCGGATGGTGGGGCTGGAAAGACGAGAAGCGTTGGCTCGAAGCGCTGTTTGCGCTCGGCGAGCTGATGATCACGCGCCGCGAAAAATTTCAGCGCGTCTACGATCTTGGCGAACGCGTGCTCGAAAAGATGGGGCAGAGCGCGAGCAGCGTCGCGTCGCTGGAGACGATGCGAAAAGACTTCGTCCTCGGCGCCGTGCGTGCGCTCGGCGCAACGCAGGCACGCTGGATCGCCGATTATTTCCGCATCGGACGTCGTCTGAAAGATTCCGATCTCGACGCGTACGTGGATGGCGGCGAGCTGTTGCGCATCGACGTCGCAGGATGGAACGCACCTGCTTACGTGCATGCGGAGCATCGCGAAATGTGCCTCGCGGCGGCACGCGGCGCCCTGCGCGCGACGCGCACGACGCTGCTCTCGCCGTTCGATCCTGTCGTCTGGGATCGCGAGCGCGCGTCGGCGCTGTTCGAGTTCGACTATCGGCTCGAGTGCTATACGCCAGCACCCAAGCGCGTCTACGGCTATTACGTCTTGCCGATCCTGCATCGCGGGCGGCTTGTCGGACGCGTCGATGCGAAGGCGCATCGCACGGAAGGAAGGTTCGAGGTCAAGGCATTGTTTCTGGAGGACGGCGTCGAGCCGGGCGATGCGTTTGCCGATGCGATCGCGCGCGCGCTCCGCGAGT
>DASYJJ010000146.1:0-2693 GCA_035996605.1 Rhodanobacteraceae bacterium | reverse complement strand
GTGCTGCTCGCGCTCAACATCGAGACCATCGTGAAATGGATCGAGCACACTTTCCACGTCACGTTCCTTTCGCCCGACGTCTACTACATCAGTGAGCTTCCGAGCGATCTGCACTGGGGCGACGTCGGCTGGATCACGGCGACGGCGTTCGTGTTCTGCGTGTTCGCAACGCTGTATCCGGCATGGAGAGCGGCGCGAACCGAACCTGCGGCGGCGCTGCGCTACGAATGAACACGATGAGGCAACGCATGACCGACGAAGTCGTTCTTCGCGCCGACAAGGTCGCGAAGACCTACCAGGAAGGCAAGCTGCGCACGGAAGTGCTGAGCGACGTCAGTCTCGCGGTGCGGCGCGGCGAGACGGTGGCGATCGTCGGTGCGTCCGGCACCGGTAAGAGCACGCTGCTGCATATCCTCGGCGGGCTCGACGCGCCGAGCGCGGGCGAAGTCGAAGTCGACGGCAAGACGATGTCGCGCCTTTCCGATCGCGCGCGCGGCGAGCTGCGCAATCGCTCGCTTGGGTTCGTCTATCAGTTTCATCATCTGCTGCCGGAATTCACCGCACTCGAAAACGTCTGTATGCCGCTCTTGATCCGCGGCACCGCGATCGGCTCGGCGCGCGATCAGGCGCGAGCGCTGCTCGAGCGCGTAGGACTCGGTGCGCGCCTCGAGCACAAACCGGGCGAGCTCTCCGGCGGCGAGAGGCAGCGTTGCGCCGTCGCGCGTGCTTTGGTCACGCGGCCCGCGTGCGTGCTCGGCGACGAGCCGACCGGCAATCTCGACGAGAAGAACGCAGCCCAGGTCTACGAGCTGATGCTGGAGTTGAATCGCGAGATCGGCACCGCGCTGGTGCTGGTCACGCACGATCCGCGACTCGCCGCGCGCGCCGGGCGCACGCTGGAGCTTTCCGCGGGCAGCTTGCACGCTCACAACGCGCACGGTGCCGGCTCGCGTCCGATGTGAATCGAACAGGACGGCGCTTTGAGCGCGCCATGACAAGGCAACGGAATTGCCGCCGAGCATCGATCAGAAATCACGTGAACCTTCATTTGCGATAACGCCGGCGCTCGCAGCGGCCTTGCTCGGCGGCGTGCTCGCCGTACAGGCTTGCCCATCGCTGCCGCCAGGCGTGTTCGATGCGTCGATCGCGTTGTTCGGTGTGCTGGTGTGCCGGTTTTCGCGTCTGCGTCCCATTGCAGTCGCGGCCTTGGGGTTCGCGTGGTGTGCGTGGCGCGCACATCTCGCGCTGGATGCGCGCCTGCCCGAAGAATTCGACGGCCGCGATCTCGATGTGATTGGCGTCGTCGCCGATCTGCCGCTGACTCGCCCGGATGGCGTGCGCGCAACGCTTCGTGTCGAACACGCATCTCTGGACGGTGCTGATATCCCATTGCACGGCGACATCCGCGTCGCGTGGTACGACGCCGACGAGAACATGCTCGCGCCGTGCAGCCGCTGGCAGCTGCACGTGCGCTTGAAACGTCCACGCGGTCTCGTCAATCCCGGCGGATTCGACAGCGAGCGATCCGCGCTCGAGCGCGGCATCGTCGCGACCGGTTATGTGCGCGACGAAGGAACGAATCGGCGCATCGGCGCGCGTGCGATGTGCGTCGACGGACTGCGGGACCGGATTTCGCGCGAGATCGCGGAGCGGATTCCCGAACCGCATGACGCCGCGCTGATACGCGCATTCTCTGTTGGAGACACGCGAGGCCTCGACGAAGACGATTGGGAAATCGCGCGCGCCAACGGCATTCCGCACTTGATCGCGATCTCGGGCTTCCACGTCGGCGTCGCGGCCGGACTCGGTGCACTGCTCGTGCGGCTGTTGGGCTGGCTGTTTCCGCGCGTCGCGCTGCGTGTTCCGCTCGCCATCGCGGCAGTGCCGGCGGCGCTCGTCACCGGGATTTTCTACGGTGTGCTTGCGGGCGGCAGCTTGCCGACGGTGCGCACGCTATCGATGATCGCCGCGGTTGCACTGGCGCGCCTTGGTCGTCGAGTCAGCGGCGGTGCTCAAACATTGTCGATTGCGCTGGTTGCGATTCTCATCTTCGATCCGCTCGCGGTACTTTCGGCCGGTTTCTGGCTTTCATTCGGCGGCGTCGCGTTCCTGATCATGTGCCTCACGCGTCATCGCGGACTTCTCGGCTTCGTACGCGAGCTCACCATGGGCCAGCTCGTGATGTCGCTGTCGTTGCTGCCGCTGACGGTCTGGTTCTTCGGTGAAGCGTCGCTGGTTGGGGCGCTGTCGAATCTCGTCGCGGTGCCCTTCGTGAGTTTCGTGATCGTGCCGCTGTGCCTGATCGGTGTACTCGCGCTCTTGGCGGCGCCTACGTTCGCGACGCTTCCGCTTCTTGTGGCCGGTGCTTGCGCGCGCGCGCAATGGATGTTTCTCGAAACTATGGCTGGCCTTCCCGGCGCTCATTGGTACTTGCCCGAGGCCGGTCTCGGCGCGCTGATTCTTGCGATAGCCGGCGCGATCTGGATGTTCATGCCGCGCGGCGTACCTGCGCGAAGCGTCGGGCTGCTGATGTTTCTGCCGTTGCTCGTGCCCGCGCGCGAGAAAATCGAGACGGGTGCGTTCGAAGCGGTCTTCATCGATGTCGGTCAGGGACTCTCGGTGCTCGTTCGCACGGGAAGCCACGCGTTGCTCTACGACGCCGGCGCGCGATATCCCTCCGAATTCGATCTCGG
>DASYJJ010000145.1:0-5108 GCA_035996605.1 Rhodanobacteraceae bacterium | reverse complement strand
GCCGTGGGCGCGCAAAACCCGCATGCTAGTCTTGCGCGCCGCAGACGCGTCTGAAGCGCGTCGAGCAAGACGCGATCGGAGTGGATCGCACGCGCGTCGCGGGTGCAATGCATTGATCCGAGCAGCCGGTCGCTCGTGTTGCCGCGGCCATGTCAGGCGAAAACGGTTGTGGAGCCTTCTTTCCCGAATCATTGAATGGAGCGAATGTGCCGAGCCGTCCTGCCATCCAGCGTCACGAATGGTTCGCCGTCGCGGTTGCGTTCGTCTATTTCTTCTGCGTGCTCGCCGCGTATTACGTGATCCGCCCGGTGCGCGATCAGCTGTCGGCGTCGGTCGGTTCGACTGCGCTGCCGATTTTCTATGCCGCGACGTTCGTGGCGACGCTGGCGCTGACACCGCTTTTCGGCGCGCTCGTCGCGCGTTTTCCGCGGCGCCGGTTCGTGCCGATCGTGTATCTGTTTTTCATCGCCGGCATGATTGCGTTCATCCCCGCATTCGAAATGCAGGACGCGATCGGCGCACGGTTGCTCGGCTCGATCTTCTTCGTCTGGGTCAGCGTGTTCAACCTGTTCGTCGTCGCCGTGTTCTGGAGTTTCATGGCCGATCTTTTCGACGCCGAGCAGGCGCACCGCCTTTTTCCGGTGATCACGCTCGGCGGCGCTGTGGGCGCGCTCGCCGGACCCGTCCTCACCAAGGCTTTCGTGTTTCTCGTCGGCGTATCGGGACTCCTCATCGTCTCATCGCTGCTGCTCGGCGTTGCCATTGCGTGCATTCTCGCGTTGTCGCGCTGGTCGCGGCGCAATCCGGTTCTCGGTGAGTCGCGCCGCGATGAGCGCATCATCGGTGGCGGACTGCTCGCTGGCGCAATCGAGACACTCAAGTCGCCGCTGATGCGCAGGCTCGCATTGCTGATGTTGCTCGGCGACGCGGTCGGCACCGTGATCTACGCGTTGCTCGCGGACTACAGCGGCGCTACGTATCCGACGCGCGAAGCGCGCATCGACTTCGCTGCGGGTATCGATCTTTCGGCGAACACCTTGCAGATGATCCTGCAGCTCGTTTTGACGCGACCCTTGATGGTGCGACTCGGCCCCGCGGCCGCGATGGCGATGGACGGTGCGCTGAAGGCGATCATGCTCGCCGGCTTGGCCGTGTTTGCAGGTCCCTGGATCGCGGTCGTCGCGATTGTCACGCGCGCCAGTGCCTACGGCGTCTTCAAGCCGGCGATGGACAGCTTGTACACGCGCGTCGAAGCCGAGACGCGCTACAAAACCAAGAATTTCATCGACACATCGGTCTGGCGTTTCGGCGACGTCGTCATCACCAGCGCCTTCAATCTGTTGCGTTCGCTCGGTGTTGCGCTACCCGGCTTCGCCGCATTGACGATGCTGGCGGCCGCAAGCTCGGGCTGGCTTGGCTGGCGCGTCACGCGCACGCCCGAACTGGCTCGGCAGAGCCAGTAGGCCACGGCGCGCCGCGCACGCATAATTCCGCTCCGTTCCCTCCGGCGAGACGCACGATGGCCATCGAGACGATTTCCGAGCAATGTTGTTTCGGCGGCGTGCAGGGTTTCTACAAGCACGCGTCCGAAGAGACCGCCGGGACGATGAAGTTCGGCGTGTTCCGTCCGCCGCAGGCCGAGAAAGGCAAGGTGCCCGTGCTTTATTACCTCGCTGGTCTCACCTGTACGGAGGAAACGTTTGTCATCAAAGCGGGCGCGCAACGCGTCGCGGCAGAACTCGGACTGATGCTGGTGACGCCTGACACGAGCCCCCGCGACACCGGCATCGAAGGCGCAACCGGCGACTGGGAATTCGGCGAAGCGGCGGGTTTTTATCTGGACGCGACAACGTCCGCGTTTTCCAAACGCTTTCGCATGTACAGCTACGTCACCAAGGAGTTGCCCACCGTGATCGGCGCGAGCTTCGCATCAGCCGACATGCGCCGCGAGAGCATCTTCGGACACTCGATGGGCGGGCATGGCGCACTGACCATCGCGCTCAAGAATCCACAACGCTACAAATCCGTCTCCGCGTTCGCGCCGATCGTCGCTCCGAGCCAGGTGCCGTGGGGACAGAAAGCGCTGCCGCGCTATCTCGGCGACGATCGAAAAGCATGGCGACCGTACGATGCCTGCGCGCTGATCGAAGACGGCAACCGATTCCCGGGCACGATTCTCGTCGATCAGGGTTATGCGGACAAATTCCTCGAAGTGCAGCTGCAACACTGGCGACTCGACGCGGCCTGCCGCGAGGCCGGTCAACCGCTGACGCTGCGCGTGCACGCGGGCTACGACCATAGTTATTACTTCATCGGCACCTTCATGGAAGATCATCTGCGGCATCACGCTGGGGCGTTGGGGGCATAGTTGCTGGGGCTCGTATGGATGGCGGACGAAAAACACGCGGACGTTAGTCGGTCCTCGCGCATCACCGAAGATCAATATGGATTCCGGCTTTCGCCGGAACGACGGACTACAGGAGCCATCGCCAAAACCATCCCCAAACCATCCGAAAAAAAAGAATCCCGGCCTTCGCCGGGACGACGAATTCTGAGGTCTTCGCGGGGATGGCGAAATTCAGAGGACTCCGCCGAAACGGCGAGCAAAACCCAGCCGAACCTACCGCCACCCCGAACTAATCGGATACCTGCGATTGCGCCCGAACGCGCGGGTCGTGATCTTCGGACCGGGCGCGGACTGGCGCCGCTTGTATTCGCTGCCGAGCACGAGACGTGCGACGCGACGCACCGTAGCTTCGTCGAAGCCGGCGGCGACGATCTCCGCCTGCGATTCCTCGTCGTCAACGAAACGCTCGAGCATCGCGTCGAGAATCGGATACGGGGGCAGCGAATCCTGATCGGTCTGGTTGGCGCGAAGCTCAGCCGAGGGCGGACGCTCGATGACCTCGGGCGGAATCACCCAGGCAGTTTCCGGATTTCTCGGCGGCCCCGCTGTTTCGAATGGCAAGCTGTCGTCTGCCTCGCGCGCATTGCGCCAGCGCGCGAGATCCCACACCAGCGTTTTGTACACGTCCTTCAGCGGCGCATAGCCGCCGCACATGTCGCCGTAAAGCGTCGCGTAACCGACCGCCATCTCGCTCTTGTTGCCGGTCGAAAGCACCAGCCTGCCGAACTTGTTCGAGAGCGCCATCAACAACACGCCGCGACAGCGCGACTGCAGGTTTTCTTCGGTGATGTCCTCGGCGCGTCCGACGAATGCCGGCGCCAGCGTCGCGCGAAACGCTTCGAAGGTCGGTTCGATCGGGAGCACGTGATAGTCGACGCCGAGCCGATCCGCCTGCGACTTTGCCTCGCGCAGCGAGAGATCGGATGTGTAGCGGCTCGGCATCATGATCGCGGTGACGCGCTCCGCGCCGAGCGCGTCGACCGCGAGCGCGAGCGTCAACGCCGAATCGACGCCGCCGGAAAGACCGAGCAACACGCCCGGAAATCCGTTCTTGACCACGTAGTCGCGAATACCGCGGACGAGTCCCGCGTACACAACCGCTTCCATCGAGTCGTCGCCAGCCACCGGCCAATTGCGCGCGGAAAATCGTTGCGCGCTTGCGTCGTATTCGGCGAACAGCAGCGCATCGACGAACTGCGGCGCACGCGCGGCGATACGTCCGTCCGGCTCGACGAGCAACGCGCCGCCGTCGAACAGGAGATCGTCCTGGCCGCCGACGACGTTGACGTAGGCGATCGCCACGGAATTCTCGCGTGCGCGATGCGCGAGCAGTTCTTCGCGTGTCTTCGCCTGCGGAATGTCGTACGGCGACGCGTTGATGATCATGAGGAGTTCCGCGCCCGCCCGCGCGGCGCGAGCGGCGGGCTCGGCTTCCCAGATGTCCTCGCAAATCAGAAGGCCGACGCGCACTCCGGAAATCTCGACGACCGCCGCTTCGTGTCCCGAGCGGAAATAGCGCTTCTCGTCGAACACCGTGTAATTGGGCAGCGCCTGCTTGTGATAGGTAACCTCGACGCGACCATCGCGCAGCAGACTCGCCGCGTTATAGACCTCGCCTTGCGAATGCGGGTGACCGAGGTAAACCGCGATTTCGTGCGTGTCCTCCGCAAGCGCATCGACCTCGCGCGCACACGCGGCGAGGAACGTCGGACGCAGCAGCAGATCTTCCGGCGGATAGCCGCAGATCGCGAGCTCCGGAAACGCGATCAGCGCTGCGCCCTCGGTGCGCGCAGCCTCGGAAAGCTCTCGCATGCGCGTCGCGTTTGCCGCGACGGCGCCCACCGGAAAGTCCATCTGGGCGAGCGCGAATTTTAGGGTCGGCATTCGGCGAGCGGTCGATTGGAAGAAGCGCGCCTTGTGCAGCGATGGTGCCTGCCGACACGAAGCGCAACCGAATTGTAGCGGACCCTTGCGCCGGGTTCGAATTCCGGCGCCGTCCCGATTTCGGGTTGATCAGTTGATCGTGACGGTCACATTGGCCGTTGCGGTACCGCCGCGGCCGTCGCTGATCGTGTAAGTGAACGTATCGATGCCGATAAATCCGCGCGCGGGCTGGTAGATCACTTCGTTGTTCGAAATCTGCACGCCGCCGCTCGTGGGCTGCGTGACGCTGACAACTGTCAACGGATCGCCATCGGGATCGCTGTCATTGGCGAGCACGTTGATCGTGACCGGCGTGCTGACAGCCGTGACCGCGGTGTCATCGATGGCAATCGGCGGACGGTTTGGCGGCGGTCCTATCGTCACCGTCACGGTCGCCGTTGCGGTTCCGCCGCGGCCATCGTTGATCGTGTAGGTGAAGCGATCGGTGCCCGCGACGCCTGCCGCCGGCGTGTAGATCACCATGTTGTTGCTGATCTGCGCAGTACCGAGCAAAGGCGCGGTGAGGCTTTGCACCGTGAGCGGATCGCCGTCGGGATCGCTGTCGTTCGCAATCACGTTGATGGTCACGGGTTGGCCGGACAATGTCGCCGCGGCGTCGTCGACCGCGATCGGTGGACGGTTCGGCGGAGGTCCGATCGTGACGGTCACGGTCGCTGTCGCGGTTCCGCCGCGGCCGTCGTTGATCGTGTAGTTGAACGTGTCGGTGCCGACGACGCCGGTCGGCGTCGGCGTGTAGATCACCATGTTGTTGCTGATC
>DASYJJ010000144.1:0-9222 GCA_035996605.1 Rhodanobacteraceae bacterium | reverse complement strand
CGCGCGCATCAGCGCGAGCGTCAGCGTGTGCACGCGCACCATCAAGAGCTGATTCTCGTGCGCGATCTCGATGAGCTCGTGCAGCCGGCGATTGAGCTCGCGATTCTTGTCGCGCAGCACGTCGAGCTGATAGCTCGCGAGCGATGCCGCCTGACCTTGTTCGCGCGGCAGCACCAGCGCGAGCGCGAGATCGGGAAACTCGTTCAGGAAATCAGGATGCCGGCGCAGATAGCTCGCCACTTCCATCGCGTCGAGTCCATCCTTGATGCTGAGCTCAGACATGCCATTCCCCCTCGAAAACGAATGCGGCCGGGCCGGTCATCCACAGTGTCGCACCGGGACCCGTCCAGCTGATTTCCAAATCGCCGCCCGGCAATGCGACGGCGACGTCGGCATCCACGCTGCCGCGCCGATGCAGCACCGCGACTGCCGCGCACGCGCCGCTGCCGCAGGCGAGCGTCTCGCCGACGCCGCGCTCCCAGACGCGCAAGCCGATAGCGCTGCGCGAGCGCACCTCGACGAAGCCGACATTGCAACGTTCCGGAAACGCATCGGCGTGTTCGATCTGCGGGCCTAGCGCTTCGACCGCCGCGTCGGCGACCTTCTCGACCTCGACGACCGCGTGCGGATTGCCCATCGACACCGCGCCC
Organism: Rhodanobacteraceae bacterium; assembly: GCA_035996605.1. Taxonomy (GTDB): domain Bacteria; phylum Pseudomonadota; class Gammaproteobacteria; order Xanthomonadales; family Rhodanobacteraceae; genus Dokdonella_A. The sequence goes on along the minus strand of DASYJJ010000144.1, from coordinate 8,572 downwards.
ACTTCGACCTCGCGCCCGGCGACGTCGATTCGATACCGATCATGCTCTTCCTCGGCCTTGAGCGGAATCGCTGCCGGCGCGAAGCGCGGCTCGCCCATGTCGGCGCGCACGCGTCCGTCCGCAAGCAACTCGATCGCGACCGGGCCGGACGGACTTTGCAAGCGCACCGACCCCGTCGGCGATAGCGCGCCGGCACGCACCAGCCAGCGCGCGATACAGCGCACGCCGTTGCCGCACTGTCCGGCGCGCGAGCCGTCCGTGTTCCAGATGCCGTACGCGAATGCCGAGGCCGCATCGCGCGAAGGTTCGATGCTGAGAAGCTGATCGAAGCCGACCCCGAAGTGGCGATCGCCGAGCCGACGTATCGCTGCGGTATCGAGCGGAAGCGGTGCGTCGCGGCAATCGACGATGACGAAGTCGTTGCCGAGACCGTGCATCTTGCTGAAGCGAAGACTCACGCGGACGCCGCGCTCAGTGTCCGCCGGAATCTTGCGGCGATGCCGGTGTCATGCCGGACTCGGCCGGTTTCGGCGTCGAATCCGGAGCGTCGGGCGGCGATTGCGTCGCAGGCTGCTGATCGGGCGGCGGGATTCGCTTGACCAGATCGCCCTTGTTGCCGCACGCGACCAGCGCGCTCGCAAGCGTCATCGAAAGCAGCATGGCGGAAAGGCGAATCAGACGCATGGCAACACCCTGCATGGGTAATCTGAGAAGGTACATCACGTGCCGAAAGCAGTCTTGCGGACTGTCCGGGAATCGGCGCCCGACAGTATAGCCGCGCCACGTCGCGGCCGACCGGCTATGCTCTCGCGCATGCCGCTGACCGCGTTCCTGATCGGACTCTATGCGTTCGCGATCCTGTCTGCCTTGATCGCGTTCGGACATGCCGCCGGCGCGCGCCGTCACTGGCGCGCGCGACGGCGTTTCGCTGCATGCCATCGCACCCTCTGGTCGCTGGTATTCGTGCTGATGGCGTTCATCGGCGTGCTCGCTGGCACCGCACTCGTCGGTTACCGGCGGCTTGCATCCGAAGCGCTCGTGGCGATGCTAGACACGCGCCAGCTCGGTGCGCAACGGTACGCGGTGGACATCGAGTTCCCCGACGGGAGTCGGCAGGCGACCGAGCTTTCCGGGGACGAATGGCAGCTCGACGCACGCGTGATCAAGTGGGACGTGCGTGCGGTCGTGCTCGGCGCTCCGCCGCTGTATCGGCTGGATCGCGTCAGTGGACGTTATCGCGACGCGGTGCAGGAAGCGTCGGCGCCGAAGAGCGTCGCGGTGTTGTCCGGACCGACGCGGCTTGATCTGTGGCAGATGAAGCAGCGTTTTCCACAGTGGCTGCCGTGGGTCGATGCGGACTATGGCAGCGGCGCGTACCTGCCAATGGTCGACGGCGGTCGTTTCAAGGTGACGCTCGCCGCCGCCGGCGGCCTTGTCGCGCGGCCGGCCGACGCTGCGACGGCCGGAAAGCTCGAATCCTCGCAGCCGTAGCCGGTCGTGCCGGCGCGGGTTCAGTGTGCCGTCGCAGCGGTCCCCGGCACCGGCGCGCCGAGCTGGTCCAGCACGAATGCATAGACCTCAGCGACTTCGCGATAGCGCCGGAACCGGCCGGATTTGCCGCCGTGGCCGGCCTCCATGTTCACCTTGAACAGCAGTGGGTTGTAGTCCGTTTTCAGTGCGCGCAATTTCGCCACCCACTTGGTCGGCTCGTAATACTGCACCTGAGAATCCCAAAGACCGGTGGTGACGAACATCGCCGGATACGCCTGCGCGCTCACGTTGTCGTACGGCGAATACGCGAGCATGTAGTCGTAGGACGCCTTCTCCTTCGGATTGCCCCATTCATCGAACTCGTTGGTCGTCAGCGGAATGCTCTCGTCGAGCATCGTCGTCACGACGTCAACGAACGGCACGTGCGCGACGATGCCGCGATAATCCTGCGGCGCGAGATTCGCTACCGCGCCCATCAGGAGACCGCCCGCGCTGCCGCCTTCGGCGAACACCTTGTCCTTCGCAACCCAGCGTTCGCGCACCAGGTGTTCGGTGACATCGATGAAATCGGTGAACGTATTGCGCTTCTTCTGCAGCTTGCCGTCCTCGTACCAGCTGCGTCCCATTTCCTGGCCACCGCGCACGTGGGCGATCGCGATGACGAAGCCGCGGTCGAGCAGCGACAGCCGCTCGGAGCGAAAGTAGGGATCCGACGATATCCCGTACGAGCCGTAGCCGATCTGCAACAGCTGTGCGCTGCCGTTCCGCTCGAAGCCGCGCCGGTACACGAGCGAAATCGGAATCCGCGCGCCGTCGCGTGCGGGCGCCCATGCGCGCTCGGTCACGTAGTTCGCCGGATCGAATCCGCCGAGCACCGCGTCGCGCTTGCGCTGCACGCGCGCGCCCGTGCGCATGTTCAGGTCGTAGACGGTAATTGGCGTGGTCAGCGAGCTGTAGTCATAGCGCAGCACTTCGCTATCCTGCTCGCGGTTGTCGCCGAGTGTCGCGACATAGGCTTGCTCGTCCGACTTGACGAATGATTCCTTGCCGCCGCTCCACGCATGCACGCGCAGACGCGCGATACCGTCGCTGCGCTCGCTGATGACGAGATAGCGGCGGAACAGCGCGAAATCGCTGATAAGGATGTCGTTGCTCGGCTTCACGAGATCGCGCCAGCGCTGCTTGTCGCCGACGCGCGCATCCGCGACTTCGTGCAGCCTGAAATTCTTCGCCTGCCAGTTGTCGCGCACGATCCAGCGTTTCCCGACGTGGTCGGCGTGGTATTCGAGGTTGCGCTGGCGCGGCTCGAAAACCGTGAAGTGCGCGTTCGGCCGGTCGGCGGCGACGAAACGCATTTCGGTCGTCAGCGTCGACTCTTCCTCGATCAACACGTAGCGATCGTCGCTGCTGCGCCGCACATCGATGTAGTAGCTGTGGTCCGGCTCCTCGTAGACCACGGCATCGTTCGCGGCCGGCGTGCCGAGCACGTGCTTCTTGACGCGTGTGGTCAGGAGCGTGACCGGATCGTTCTCGACATAGAACAGCGTCTTGCCATCATCGGCCCACGCCACCGCGGCCGAGGTGTTGGGAAATTCGTCGCCGAGCACCTCGCCGCTAGCGACCTTCTTGATCCGGACCTTGAACTGGCGCCTGCCGACCGCGTCCTCGGCCCATGCCAGCAGCTTTCCATCGGGACTGATCACCGAAGCGCCGATCTGGTAGAAATCGTGGCCCGAGGCGAGCGCGTTGCCGTCGAGCAGCAGTTGCTCGCGCGCATCCGGCTTGCCGCAACGGCGCGCGTACAGCGGGTATTCCTGGCCGGCCACGTAGCGCGTGTAGTACCAGCAGCCGCGGTATTTCGCCGGAACTGTCGAGTCATCCTGCTGGATGCGTCCGACGATCTCGTCGTAGAGCTTGTCCTCCAGCGGCTTGGCATGCGCCATCGACGCCTCGTAGTAGGTATTTTCGGCCTTGAGGTAATCGAGCACTTCGGGTTTGGTGCGCGTGTCGTCGCGCAACCAGTAGTAATTGTCCGTGCGCGTGCCGTTCGGCGAGGCGATCGGATAAGGATGGATGGCGGCGACCGGCGCGCGCGGAGACTCGGCCTTGGATGTGCGGTGCGCACCTGACGATCCGGCGCACCCGGCGACGAAAAGAAGCACTGTGCAGGCCAGCCCGACGGCCGGTAGATCACGGCGAACAAAGGACATAGGCCACCCCCCTTGAGCTCCGTAGCATCGTATTACGAGCGGGCGCGACCGCGCGAACGGCACCGATGGGCTTACAACTCTTTTTCGTAGCGCAATGCGTCGTGACCGTCTTCGTAGTACGCGGTTCTTGCTCCGAAGTGGTGATAACCCCGGCGCGCATAGAGGCCCTGGGCAGCGGCATTGTCCTTGCGCACTTCGAGCCTCAGTGTCGAACTGCCGCGCGCTTTCGCAGCGCGTTCAGCCGCCGCGAGCAGCGATGCGCCCAGACCAATGCCGCGCGCGCCGGCGGCGATGGCGACCGAATAGAGCCGCGCAATTCGGTGTTGCCGACGGAAGAACAGCACGGCCGCGCCGAGCAGCGCACCTTTGTGTACTGCGACCAGGATCTCGGCGAGCGGGTTGGCGAGGTGATGGCGCAACTGGCGCCCGCTCATCCGATCGCTCGAAAAGACGCCGTTTTCGAGATCGACCAGCGCGTCGAGATCATCGCGCTTCGCACGTCGGATGCGGACGTGCTTCAAATCGATGGCGGAGGGGCGCGTCGGCACGGCGCGTGAGCCTAGTCGAGGGTCGGCCGGCCCGCAATCCTGTCGCCGAATGCGCCGCGGCCGGCTGCACGGATGCGCACGGCTGTGTCAAACTGCGCGCCGCCCGCATGCCGACCGACCTTTCAGCCCCTGACCCGCACCGCGGCGACCCGTCGCCCCGTCGCTGATCCGTCCGCATGAGTCGGCTCGTCATCGTCGTCGAGAAAGCCTCGGATTGGGGTTCGTACTATCCGTCCGACAATGTCGTCACCGCGCAGGATTATCTGAAGCAGCCGGTCGGCGCCGACGACGAGCGCACGCAGGTCATCAATCTCTGCCGCAGCTACAAGTATCTCGGCACCGGCTACTACGTTTCGCTGTTGGCCGAGGCGCGCGGTCACCGCGTGATTCCTTCGGTGCGCGCGATCAACGATCTGCGCCGGCGCTCGCTGTATGGCCTGGACATCGACGATCTCAACCAGAAGCTGCAGAAATTCCTGCCCGACGGCGGCCGCGACACGACCGATTTCGGCGTTCTGCTGTATTTCGGCGAAACGTCTTCGGAGAGTCTGGAGGACATCGCGCGCCAGGTGTTCGAGACGTTTCCGTGCCCGATCCTGCGCATCGAGTTCGAGCGCGAACGAGTCTGGCAGATCAGCGCGATCAAGCCGACGGGCCTGCACACTTTGTCCGATCCGCAGGAGGACGCGTTCGCGCAGTCGCTCGACAAGTTTTCAAAGAAGCTCTGGCGCAAACCGCGTGCGCGCCGCAAGTTCCGCTTCGATCTGGCCATGCTGGCGGACGGCAACGATCCGATGCCGCCTTCGAACAAACGTGCGTTGAAACGCTTCGTCGACGCCGGCGCCGAGCTCGGCATCGAGGTCGACACGATCAGCAAGAACGACTACACCAAGCTCGCCGAATACGATGGGCTCTTCATCCGCGAGACGACGGCGCTCGACAACCATACCTACCGGTTTTCGAACAAGGCCGAAAAAGAGGACATGGTCGTCATCGACGATCCGAGCTCGATCTTGAAATGCACGAACAAGATCTATCTCCACGATCTGTTGACGGCGCGCAAGCTGCCAACGCCGAAGACCGAGATCCTCTATCGCGACGAAGCGAAGAAGCTCACCGAGCTGCCGGACCTGCTCGGCGGATTCCCGATCGTGCTGAAGATTCCGGATGGCTCGTTTTCGCGCGGCATCGTCAAGGTCGAAAACGTCGAGCGGCTGAAGGCCGCCGTCGACGATCTGTTCCAGCACACCGCGCTCGTGCTTGCGCAGGAATTCATGTTCACCGAATTCGACTGGCGCATCGGCGTCCTGAATCGCGAGCCTCTTTACGCGTGCAAGTACTTCATGTCGCGCGGCCACTGGCAGATCTACAACCACACCGCAAAAGGCGCCGCACGCTCCGGCGGCTTCGAAACGCTGCCCGTGCGCGAGGCGCCCGCGGATGTCGTGAAGCTCGCGCTGCGCGCAACCGCGGCGATCGGCGACGGCCTGTACGGCGTCGATCTCAAGCAGTCGAGCGAACGTCTCGCGGTCATCGAAGTCAACGACAACCCTTCGATCGACGCCGGCATCGAGGACGCCTATCTCGGCGAGGATCTGTACCGCCGCATCATGGACGAGTTCCTGCGGCGCATGGAGCGCAAGCGGCTTGGCTTGCGCAGCTGACGCAACGCCGCTGTCCGCAGCGGGCGCGCCGCGATGATGGCATCACGCGCCGACGGTGAACGCTGGCCATCGTTCGTGCTCGCAGCATTGATTGCCGGCGGCGTGATCGTCTTCGTCGGTGGATTGATCACCGAGCTCATCGCAGACGGTCCGTTCGGCTGGCATCTCGGTCGCGATCCGACCTGGCAGGGCGGGTTCGAAGTGCTTGCGCTGTGCGCGCTTCTGGCGGCGATTGCCGGTCTGGTCAGGTCCCCAATCTGGCGCACGATTCTGCTGCTCGTGCTCGGCGAGCTTTACCTGCGCCGCCACTACGTCGATCTGCCGATGCTCATCGACGTCCTCTATTTCGAGATACTCATCGGACTTGGCGCCGCCGTCGCGCGCGTCTGTGGCCTCGCGCGCGCCGACGATATTCGCGGCTATCTGCGGCTTGCGATCGCCGGAATCGTGCTGTGGAGCGTCGGAGCGTGGATCTTGTCCGCGTTCGGATTCGGATCACTCAAGATCCTGCGGCTCTACACGCTGCTGCTCGCGCTGCCGGCAATCGCTGGCCGTCAGACGATGCTCAGCGTTTTTCTTTGGCGGCGATTCTCCGCGCTCGGCGGATCGCAAAGGGCATGCGTCGCCGCGCTCGCCGCGTGGTTTCTCTGCCTTGCTGCGCGCACGAATGTAGTCAGCGGTTTCGATCCCTGGTGGTATGGCCTTCGCGGCGATTTCGTGCTGGTCGCGACTGGCTCGGTGTTCAAGTCGCTCGCTCTGGTCGCGCCGGTCAACTACTACCCCAAACTTTACGAGCTGCTGCTGATTCCGGTCAGCGGAATGCACGAGATCAGCGTGATCGAAGGCGTCTCTGTCGTCGTGCTCGTGCTGTTTGCGCTGACCTGCATGGAACTCCTCCGGACATTCGCGCTCGGCTTTCGCACGCGGCTCCTCCTGACTGCGCTTTGCGTGACCGTTCCAGCGATCGCCAACGCCGCGCTTTCTCCCAAGCCCGATCTCTTCATGGCGTGGGTGCTGCTGTTCGGATGTATCGAAGCGCTGCGCGCATCGCGCGAGGGTTCGTCGAGCGCCGGCCTCTGGATGCTGAGCGCATTCGCGCTCGCGTTCGCGAGCAAGCTGAGCGCACCGCCGTTCATCGCCGCGCTGCTCGCGGGCGCGGTATGGGCCTGGTTCCGCAACGGCCGTCCGCGAGAATCCGATCCTGTGGCCGAGCGGCGATTCGCAACGACCGTAGTCCTTTGCGCGGCAATCGTCGCCATTTGTGTGACCGCGCGCACCTGGCTTCTCGCCGGCGTGCCGCTGGTCGGGCCGCAACAGCTGGTCGACCTTTTCGCGAAACTCGGCATGCGTCTGAAGCCGCCGGCGGGACTTCTGAGCGGCGGACCGCCGATCGACTGGCGCGATGTCCCGGCGCTGCTTACCGATCAGCTGTTCCGGCCGCAACGGCTGGCGCACATGGTGATCAGTTGGATCGGCAATGTCTGGCTCTATCTCTTCGCGCTCGCGCTCGCAGCGCGGCTCCTTGTTCGAAAACCCGCGGCCGAGCAACCGCGCGTACCCTCCGTCTGGATCGTCGTTCTGGTGACCGGATTGATCGTGCTGCTGACGTTTCGCACCATCGAACGCGGCGGCGACGGCAACTATTTCGCGCTGCCGCTGGCGCTGGCGATTCTCATTGGGGGTTACGCAGCGCTGAAACGACTGCCGTCCGGAATGCCGACACGGCTATTGCTCGCGACGCTGCCGCTGTTCGTCCTTTCGCAGGCCGCATACAGTTTTCTCAGCGCCGGCTGGGCCGCCGGAACGCGCGCATTCGATTTCGATTTCACGCGCAGTGTGCGCGATCTGCCCGAACAGAATGAAAAAGCGTTCCAGGCCGCCGGCATTGCCGGCATCGCGGCGTATCTGCACGCTGTTCCGGGCATACCGCGCGGCGTCGGCTATGTGACCGATGGACCGGCCTTCCGACTGCCGGCCACGTTCGAAACATTGAACTTCTACGACTATTGGCGAACCGATGCGCTGCAGAGCGCCGCCGTGTTCATGGCCTACCTCGCCGATCACCGCATCGACTATCTGGTCCTTCCGAAAGCAGGAACGCACGTCGTCAAACACCGCGTCGCGCCCGCAGTTGCGGAAGCGGCGCAACAGTTGAGCTCGATGCCAGAGGTGCGCGTGATCGAGGACCGCAATTACGAGCTCTACGATCTCGCCACGCTGCACGCGACAGAGCGCGCACTGCGCTGACCGCGGACGATCAGCGCCATCGCGCGACGACGGGGCGAGCTCCGGAGAAATTCCACGGCGCGGCGCGCGATGCGTCGACGCAGGATCCAAGCGAGGTCGATCAGCGGCGCAGCGACGAGCCAGAACGGCAACGTTGCACCGAGCGTCGCGCCGCCGCGCGCGGCCGGCACAAGCAACATCAGCGCAAGACCGCCGATGAGCCAGAACATAAGCGTTTTCGTCGGCGGCCGAATCGATCGCGGAGGACGACGCGACGCAGTCCATAAATCTGTCGACGGCGGAATGGAAAACGGTGCGATCAGCATGAACGGGCTCCAGTCGTGCGGGCGGAGTGATGCTGCGATGCCTGGGTCTCATCGTTCGAGACGCCCGCGGGCGGGCCGATCGCCGGAGCCGTGCGTGCCATAATCGC